>JACQGT010000143.1 GCA_016199425.1 Chloroflexota bacterium | reverse complement strand
GTTTCTGCCGGGTGCCCCCTGGGCGCTGCGTTCTGCTTTTCATTCCTATCAGTGCCCCCAGGCATGTCGCTTATCCAGAAAATAAGGATGGGGTAGTTTCAACTTCCCGAGGCGCTGATCGCGTGGGCAAAGATGCGCTGCAAGCGTTCCGTAACGGGCGCGGGTAGGGGCGGGCAGAGTAAGGAACGCACGTTCGTCTCCAGGTGGTCGATGCTGCCTGTGCCCATCAACACCACATCCAGCCCCGGCTCGTGGCGGCAGAAGCGATAGGCGGCCTCGGTCAGGTCGTGGGCGTCGCTTTCGGCCAGGACAAAGCCCAGGGGATCGTTCAGATCGATCTCGGCTGCTGGCACTTCCCCCTTCTCCACCAGTTCGGCCAGCACCGCCCGCAGATGATCCGGGCGGCTGAAGGCTTTGCGCACGGCGAACATACATTCCGTGCCGATGCCCCTGGCCTGGGTGATGGGGAAGACGGTTTTGGTGGCCGTCTGGTTGAGGATATTGTAGCCAACCATCGCCACGTCCCAGACATCTGCCTGAAAGAGATCGAGCATCACCGCGTGTTCGGTATCCGAGCTAAAATGCTCGCTGATGGCCGCGGCGCGAATTTTGCCCTGCTTCTTCAGCCGTTGTAGCGCAGGGACCAACTCGTCCAGCACGTGCTGGGCCTGGTTGGCGTGGGGGCCGTGGATGTGGTAGACGTCCACGTAGTCGGTCCCCAACCGGCGCAGACTGGCCTCGCAGCCGTCGATCAGCTCGGCGGCAGAAACCGGCGTGTCGCCTTTGTACGGATTCTTTTTGGTGGAGAGAACGAGCTGATCCCGGGGCACGCCAGCGATGGCCTTTCCGACGATACCCTCGGTGCGGTAGGCTTCGGCGGTGTCGATGGTATTGATGCCCAACTCCATCGCCCGGCGCACGACGGCGATAGACTCCTCTTCGCTGTTGCCATAGCTCTGGCCCAGACGGCTGGCCCCGCCGCAGCCCATACCAACCACACTGACCCGCAGACCTGTGCGACCTAATGTTGTAAACTCCATAACTGGTCCTTCCGTTTGTGCTGATGGGGGATAGTGTCCAACACATTTACCGCGAACGGCGGTTATACTGTATCATATTCTCACGTCTATTGATAGTCCCGTTCAAAAGGAGTTTTCCCAATGACTGAACACGCAAACGTTGAGACAGTTGCCGAAAAGACCCCGGTCCCAGCAGCCAGGCCTGCCAAAGCAGCGGCAGCGGCAGAGAAGCCCTGGCTGCTTGGTCAGACGCCTTCCATGTGGTTTCTGATCGGCTCGGGGGTCGTGCTGTTGATTGTAGCAATTTTGCGTTTGGTAGGATAACGGATTCCAAAAAACATCGCTGATTTTCTTTGTTTTCATACCAGAAACGTGAAACGTGAGTCATTCCGACGATCTCACATTTCACGTTTCATTTTGTTCGTGGAGTCTTCTATGTCAACCCTCGATCTCTTTCGTCTGGACGGCAAGACCGCGCTGGTCACCGGCTGCAAGCGGGGCATCGGCAAGGCGATGGCCCTGGCCCTGGCTGAAGCTGGTGCGGACATCCTCGGCGTCAGCGCCAGCCTGGAAACATCCGGCAGCGCCATCGAGCACGAAGTGACGGCGCTGGGCCGCTCCTTCCGCGGCTATCGCTGCGACTTTGGCGACCGGGCCGCGCTCTACGACTTCATCCGTCAGGTGCAGGCCGACGCGCCGGTCATCGACATTCTGGTCAACAACGCGGGCACGATCCTGCGCGCGCCCGCGGTCGAACACCCGGACGAATACTGGGATCGGGTGATCGAAGTCAACCTCAATGCCCAGTTCATCCTCAGCCGGGAGATCGGCAAGGGAATGGTGGCGCGGGGACGCGGCAAAATCATCTTCACCGCGTCAATTCTTACCTTCCAGGGGGGGATTACAGTGCCCGGCTACGCGGCCAGCAAAGGGGGCATCGGCCAGTTGACAAAGGCCCTGGCCAACGAATGGGCGGGCAAAGCGGTGCAGGTGAATGCGATTGCGCCGGGCTACGTGCGCACGGACAACAACCAGGCCCTGCAGGATGACCCGGTGCGCTACAACGCCATTCTGGAACGCATCCCCGCCGGGCGCTGGGGCGAAGTGGAGGACTTCAAAGGGCCGGTGCTCTTCCTGGCCTCGGCCGCGTCGGATTGGGTCAACGGGGAGATTCTGACGGTGGATGGGGGGTGGATGGGGCGGTAGCTACTCGCCCCGCTCCAGCCGCACCCGGGCCCCGCTGGAAACCCGGCCCAATTGGGCCACGTCGCCGTCGATCTTCCCCAGCACATTGACCGGGCTGGCCGCCATCGGACAGCAGCCCGCGCGCCCGGCTCCTCGTCCGCGTCCACAGGAATGGAAGTAGATTTCGTCATAGCCATCACACCCGACATTGCAATCTGACCCATTCTGTGTCACTATACAGGCCACAAACCCATCCAATCGCTAATCTCTAATCGCCAATCTCCAATCCCTTCCCCACAGGAGGCTCTATGAATTACGTACTTCTTGGCCGCACAGGCGTGCTCGTCTCCGAACTTTGCTTCGGCACAATGACTTTTGGCAACCCCGCGGACGAGGAGACTTCCCGGGCAATGTTCAACCGCTGTCTGGAGGCGGGCATTAACTTCTTTGACTGCGCTAACGTCTATGCGGGCGGCCGTTCCGAGGAGATTCTGGGCCGGCTGATGAAGGGCAAGCGGGATGATCTGGTGATTACGTCGAAGGTCTACGGCAATATGAGCGGCAAGCTCAACGGCGGTGGGTTGAGCCGACGCCATATCGTGCGCGCCGTGGAGGAGAGCCTGCGCCGCCTGGACACCGACCGGCTCGATCTCTACTTCGTCCACCAGATGGACCAGGACACACCCATCGAGGAGACAGTGCATGCCCTGGACGATCTGGTGGCGGCGGGCAAAATCGTCTACCCGGCGGTCAGCAACTGGGCCGCCTGGCAGATTATGAAAGCCCTAGGCATTGCCGAGCGGGAGATGCTGGCCCGCTTCGCGTGCATCCAGCCGATGTACAGTCTGGTCAAGCGCCAGGTGGAAGTAGAGATTCTGCCTCTGGCCCAGGCCGAGCAACTGGGCGTCATCGCCTACAGCCCGTTGGGAGCGGGGCTGCTCACGGGCAAATACAGTCGCAAGGATCAGCCCGACGGCGGGCGGTTGCAAGAGAATCCGATGTACACCAAACGCTACAGCCTGGACTGGTACTACGACACCGCCGAGGATTTCGTCAACTACGCCCGGGGCAAGGGCTACCACCCGGTGAGTCTGGCCGTGGCCTGGGTGCTGAGCCACCCGGCGGTCACTGCGCCCATCATCGGTGCCCGCAATCTGGAGCAGTTGGAGCCTTCTCTGGATGCCGTGAATATCCCCGTTTCACTGGAGATGCGGGCCGAGATCAGCGCCTTCAGTCCCACGCCGCCCCCGGCTACGGATCGATTGGAGGAGCAGGTGAAGTAAGGACTTGTCAAGAAGTAAGTTCGTGATCAGTAAGCAGTGACTGATAACTGCTTACTGACCACTGCTCACTGATAACTGCTCATTTCAGACCAGTGATGGGCGGAATGTGTGCGGGAATGTCGCCGCCCTTGCGGCGGAAGCATCCGTTCTTCTATCGCCGGGGGGATCGGTTCTGCTCGATTGAACAACTGTTCTCGGATCGGCGATTCGCTCTCGGCAGAGGGTGCTTTCGGGGGGGCCAACAGCGTCTTCAACGTCAGAATCGCCCGTGCGTGAATCTGCCAGACGCGCGTCTGGCTGATACCCATGGCGTGGGCCACTTCGCGCATCGTCAACCCGTCGGAATAGTAAAGCGAGAGGAGAATTTGCTCTCGACGCGAAAGTCTCTGGAGTGAGTGGGTCAGCCGCTCGCGCATCTCCTCCTCTTCCACCCGATCCATCACCGACGCCGCTCCCGCATCCTCCAGGAGATCCGCCAGATTCAGGGCGTGCCTGTTGTCTTTGTCGTAGCTCGGCTGGTCCAGACTGAGGATGATGAAGTTGGCATCCTGTAGGACCTGCTTGTATTGATCTTGGCTGAGACCGATTGCCGTGGCTACTTCGCGGTCGCTGGGGGTCCGCCCCAATGCCACAGAGAGTTGCTGGATGGCTTCTTTGGCGGCGCGCACGCGACGGCGCGCCAGGCGGCCCAGCGGATCGTGCTGGCGCAGAGCGTCCAACACGGCGCCGCGCACACGCAGGCTGGCGAATGTCTCGAAGGTGATCCCCCGTTCCGGCTCAAAGCGTTCCACCGCATCCATCAGACCGAAAACCCCGTAGTTGAGCAGGTCTTCCCATTCGATGGCCCCGGCTGGGCGCAAACCCATACGGCCTACCACTTTTCGGATCATCGGCGCATAGTAAAGGATGAGTTTTTCGTGTATCTCCGGTGCACCGCTTTCTTTGAAGCGCTGCCAAAGAAGGTCGATTTTATTTTGTGTGTCAAGATTTGTCGTTGTGATTGGGTTCATCTGCTCTCCGTCTATCCCCGACTTTATGAGGAAGAAGCCGGTCTCGTTCTCTCTGACCGGCTTTTTGTACGCCCAGAGATGGCTCCCTGGCTCTGTGAAATAGAATAACAAAAAGTTTACGTATTGATTATGGGACAATGGTCATGGTTGAACCGCGTACTCTTGGCCCAGAGATGGCTTTACTGCCGCTCTCCGCAATTCCACTCTGGGCCAACTCGTCAAACTCTTGTTGTTCCTCTCCCAACATCCAGGAAACCACCGCCAGAGCCATGCCGATATCCATACTGTACAAAACAATGCCCTGGATATCACCCACGGCCCTCAACAGAACAGTCATATCTTGGGGTGTACAACAACACGTCAGGAGTACGAAGAGGAATACACAGGGGGGATTATTGCAAGAGAAGAATTCCCAAGAGGACGCGCTGGTCTTTGGTTTCTTGGGTAGCGGAATTCACTGACAGCCGTTCCAGGCCGGCCGGGTCTGCGTACAACCCGGCCCACAATTCGTAGCTGCCAGAGGGGAGATTGGGGGGAATGTCGATGAGGAATCTGCTCAGGCTGCGATCCCCCGCCCGCCAATAGGATGTGGGAAAACGTCCCTCGGCTGGGGGCTGGTCGAAGCCGCTGATCTGCGTGCCTTGCCCGTCTATCAGATGAACAAAGGCCGTGTAGTCTTGCGCGGGAGAAGCGGTGGCCTCCCACAGAAGGGTTACAGCGATCTGTCGATCTCTACCCACTTGCCCGCCTGGTGGATATTCGTAGCCGATCAGCCGAATCTTCTCAGAGAAGTTGGCATCACTGGGGCGCAGGTAGAAGAGGCTGGGGTCCAACGGTTGCTTGGCAACCACAGAGAGAGCGCCCACGTAGGCCCGCCCGATGGGAAGTCCGTCCGCGGTGCGGATGGGCAGGGGCAGACGGCTTGTGGGATCAACAAAGCCCACAAAGACTTTTGTCATCAGCGGGGAACGGTTGCTTACATTGTCCCAAACAGGCACCCGGTAGCGATCCGCGTAGATGCGCCCAGGCTGCCAGAGGCTGGTGGGTAAGCGTCCCCAGCCGGGATGGGTGGTGACGTTGCCAACGACCAGGTCTTCTTGACCCAACAGTTGCACAAAGAGGGGGTAATCCCGTCTGATCGGCGCAGCGGCGCGCATATAGAGAGTGACATTTACTTCGTCTCCAGGTTGGTAGCGCCCCTCGTCCACTTCCACCGCCAGTAGTTCGATCTCATCACCGCCGGGCGTACCGTAGATGATGTGATAGGCGGTTGCCTGGGCTGGCACGCTTGTCAGCGCTGTCGTCACCTGATAACTGGCGGGCAGCAGCACGGCCAGGGCATAGAGTGAAGAGGCCAATAAGCCTGCCGGCAGCAGCAAAAAAAGGGGCAGTCGCCACGACGACGGGGCCATCTGTATCCACAACCCCAGGCCGGACACAATCAACACACCGTAGGCGCTAAGCGCAGGGAAAAGCAGCCGTCCCTGGCCGCTGGTGGCAAAGGTCAGCCAATAGAACATCAGCCCTGTCAGCATCAACAACCAGGCGAGCAACAGGAGTTGAACCCGCATGTGGGGTACGTGCAGGGTTGCTGGGCCGCGCTGCCACGCGGTCACCGTTCCGACAAGTACACCCCCCGCAACCACAACTGTCAGCACATCGAGCGCTGAATAAACGAAGCCCGGCATCAAAATGCTGAACCAGCCGAACAGCCCCCAGAAGGAGTAACGGACGCCTCGCAGCTCGCCTAGCATTTGGTCCAGCGTGCGCGAATCCACACGCAGACCGTTGATGGTCAATAGCTGATTGACCCCCAACCACTCGCCATAGAGTGTATAATTGCGCCAATACCACCAGCCCGCAATCAGCAGCGCGGGAATCAACACCAGCAGCCCGGCCCGAATCAGCAGCCAGCGATCCCGGCGCAGCCATGCCAGCCCCAGCACAGCGCCACCGCTCAACAGAAAGAGACCGAGCGCGTGCAGTTTGCTCAACGCAGCCAACCCCAGAAGTGCCCCCAGCACCGGCCATTCGTACCAGGCCACAGCCGCATCCGTGCGCGCCAACAGCCGGGCCAACCAGAAAACCGTGGCTGTACTCAGGGCAATCGCCAGATTGTCGTTGGAGACTGTAGCGCTGATGAACTGAAACTGGGGAATGACTGCCACAGTCAACAGCACAAGCAGAGGCAGACGATGCGAGCCGGGCAGGGCCAGGCGGGCGATGGCATAGGTACACAGAAGGGTGATGAGGCCCAGCAGCAGAGAGAACCAGCGCCCCACATGTACAGCCAGATTGGATCCAGTAAGCGGAAGCTGGCGAGAGCTGTAGAGCATCCGGTTTTTGTTGCCAGGGAAGAGAGGGTCGCCCAAATTGGCGTGGGGATTCAAAACGCTGATACGGTCAAAATCGCTCTGATCGATGCCGGATATGAGCC
>JACQGT010000138.1 GCA_016199425.1 Chloroflexota bacterium | reverse complement strand
TGGCGGAAGAGGGCACAGGCAAGCGGGACAACAGCGCCGGTGTCACTCTCATTACAACGGACGGGCGCGTCGGGCGGTTGATCAGCGGCCTGCCCAGCACCCAGGACGCCGGCGACCTGGCCGGTGTCCCCCTCATCGCTTTTTCACCGGATCGCACCCGTCTCTACCTGGGCAACTTCGGTCAGGGCCACCTCTGGGCGCTGGACCTGACGCCAGAGCAGCAGGCCAGCGGCTTTCCCCTGCCTGACACGCCCCTGTCCCCCGCAGATTTGCGCCCGGTGATGGGACGGCTGAACAATGTACTGCTGGTCAACCCCTTTGACCTGACTTTTGACAGCGATGGGCGACCGGTGGTAACAGACGCCAGCGCCAACGGCGTGGCCGTGGAGACTGCCAACGGCAAGACCCGCTTCTTCCACCGCTTCGCACCTTTGCCCAACCCGGCCCAGCCCGCCGACACTATCGAAGCCGTGCCCACAGGCATCGAACGGCTGCACGACGACGAATTTCTCGTCACCCTCACCGGCGGCTGTCCCTACCCCGCAGGAGGCGGCCAACTGGTGGCGGTGGACACCCGGCGCAACCAGCGCACCCTCATCGACGGGCTGAATATGCCCATCGACATCGCCCGGGGGCCAGACGGGACGCTCTGGCTGCTGGAATTCGCCCGCTTCACCCCCGGCGCAAGCTGCTTTACCGGCGCAGGCTACCAGCCAGAGAGCGGGCGGCTCAGTCGCCTCCTGCCCGACTGGACAGTCGAACCCGTCTTGACCGACCTCAGCTTCCCTGGCGCGGTGCTGCCCGCACCCGACGGCAGCCTTTACATCAGCGAAGTCCTCACCGGGCGCATTCTGCGCATCACCTTTGGCGGCCCGCCAGCCGCGCAGAACGAACCAGCACCCACTCTGCGCCCCACTCCTGCGCTCGTGACCGCCCAGGCTTTCGCCGACGTAGACGCTGCCCTGGCTGCCATCGCCGTCCAATCTGCCCTCACCCCCTTCCCCGGCCGGGATGCGCAGGAAGGCGACACCCCCCTGGCCCGCCTGGGCCAGCAACTTTTCTTTGATCCCATCCTCTCCGGCGACCGCAACATCTCCTGCGCCACCTGTCACCACCCGGCCTTTGCCCTGGCCGATGGACGCGTGCTGCCCATCGGCACCGGCGGCGCGGGGCTTGGCCCCCAGCGGGATTTTGTGGCAGAGGTGGAACTGGGATCAGAGGCCGTCAGTGTGCGCCGACTCTCCGGCCAGACCGACAACGCCACCGGCGTCACCCGCGTCGCCAATCCCTTCATCGGTCAGTTTATCCCCCGCAACTCGCCCACCGTTCTCAACAGCGCGCTCCTGCCGCGCCAATTCTGGGATGGCCGGGTCGACGGCTATGCCCGCGCGTCTGTACAGACTCTGGAGAATGAGGTAAACCGCCTGGGGTTGGGCGACCCTCTCGCTGCCCAGGCCCTCTTCCCCGTCACCAGCCTGCACGAGATGGCCGGGGCCACTCTGGGCGGTCTGCCCCCGGCTGACATCCGCCGCATTCTGGCCGCCCGCCTGGAAGCCATCCCCGCCTACCGGGAGCAGTTCGCGGCCCTCTTTGGCCCAGCCGACGACGACAAAACCGTCACCCCCAGCCGCATGGCCGCGGCCATCGCCGCCTTCGAGCGCCGTCTTATCTTCACCGACGCGCCCTGGGATCGCTACCTGGCCGGGGACGCCAACGCGCTGACCGACCAGCAGAAACAGGGCGCGCTCATCTTCTACGGCGCGGCCAAAGCCGGGGTCAACTGCGCCCAGTGTCACACGGGCGATCTCTTCACCGATCTCAACTTTCATAATCTGCTCATCCCCCAGCTCGGCCCGGGCAAAGGCCACAGCTACAGCCGGCGGGAGGACTGGGGGCGGGCCGCTTTCACCTTCGACAGCCGGGATCGCTACGCCTTTCGCACCCCCAGCCTGCGCAACGTAGACCTCACCCCGCCCTACTTTCACAACGGAGCCGCGCCCAGCCTGGAAGCCGCCATCCGCCACCACGCCGACCCCTGGAACAGCGCGGCCAACTTCGACCCCAGCGCCAACGCCATTCCCCCCGCGCTCTACAGCAGTCTCCAGCCCTTCCAGCCGGAGCGCCAGTGGTCCACCGCCGCGCCAGCCCTGGTCGATGGCCTGCCCCTGGACGACGCCGACATCGCCGATCTGGTCGCCTTTCTCGCCGCCCTCACGGATCCCGCTGCCACAGACCTGGCCTGGCTCATTCCCGAGAGCCTTCCCAGCGCTCTGCCGCTGGATCCATTGCCTTTGGAAAAAGCGGGGATCACCCGCCCCGCCAGCCAGCCGGTCTCCGCTTTGGCGTCAGCGGCCCCGCACAACCTGGCGGGGGCAAGCGGCGCGATCCGCTTTCGGGATGTGGCCGAAGAAATAGGGCTGAACTTTCGCCACGCCGCCTTCCGCTGGGCTGTCACCCAAGACCCGGTGGCCGCAATGGGCGGCGGTCTCTGCTGGCTGGACTACGACAACGACGGCTGGCTCGATCTCTATCTGGTCAACAGCCACGCCCTGGCCGAGAAAGAGCGCTGGCTGGCCCAGGGCGATCTCCCCCGCAACGCGCTCTACCGCAACGCGCAGGGTCGCTTTGTGGATGTGAGCGATGGCAGCGGCGCGGATCTGGCGCTGCGTGGCAACGGCTGTCTGGCGGCAGATTTCAACAATGACGGCTGGACCGACCTCTACGTGACCGCGGCAGGGCCTAACGCCCTGCTCTGGAACAACGGCGACGGCACATTCAGCGCAGGCGCGGCCCAGGCAGGCGTAGACGCGCCCGAATGGAACAGCGCGGCCGTGGCCGGCGATCTCAACGGGGACGGGCTGATCGATCTGTTCGTGGCCGCCTATCTGGACCTGAAGCACAAAATCCCCAAGCCCGTCGGTGCCTTTCCCCAGGACTACTACGGCCTGCCCGACCGCCTCTACCTGAACGCGGGGATCGGGGCGGATGGCCGGGCCAGCTTCCGCGAGGTGACAGCCGAAGCCGGTCTGCTGCGGGCGGAACGGGGGCTGGGCGCGCTTCTCAGCGATCTGGACCAGGACGGCGATCTGGACCTCTACATTGCCAACGACGGCCACCCCAACCGGCTCTACGCCAACGAACCGGTCGCCGACGATCCCGCCGGTCTCGGCTTCCGGCTGGTGGATGTGACCGAAGCCGCGGGTGTGGGTGACACAGGCAGCGGGATGGGCGTGGCCGGGGGGGACTACGACGGTGACGGCTGGGGCGATCTGCTCATCACCAACTGGGAACGGGAACTCAACGCGCTCTATCGCAACGGGAGCGCAGAGGCCGCGCCTCTCGTCTTCCAATACAGCACCTTCCGCGTGGGCGTGGCCGGGTTGGGCAGCGGGTTGACCGGCTGGGGTGTCCATCTGGCCGACTTCGACCAGGACACGGACACCGACCTGCTCATCCTCAATGGCCGGGTGCCTGTGACCAATCTGGCAACCGACCGGGAAGAGGCCCGCTACTACCGCAACCGCACGGTCAATCTGGACGGGGCAACCGCCCAACCTGCCACTTTCTTCGATTGGAGTGGGCAGGTGGGGCTGAAGGAGCAGCGTTTTCTGGGTCGGGGCAGCGCCCTGGCCGACTTCGACAACGACGGCGATCTGGACGTGGCCCTGGTCCAGATCGGCGGACCTCTGGTTCTGCTGCGCAATGACGGCGAGCCGGGCCACTGGCTGCAAGTAACCCTCGATCCGCCCAGCCCCGGCGCGGTTGCTGTCGCCGAACTGCCCGATGGCCGTCTCCTGCGCCGGGAACTCCACGCCGGCAGCAGCTACCTGGCCACAGAAGACCCCCGTCTCCATTTCGGTCTGGGCGGCTATGCCAGCATCCCCCACCTCAGCGTCGTCTGGCCGGATGGAGTGGAAGAGAGCTACGCAAATGTAGCGTCAGACCAGATGATTCGAGTAGAGAGATGATGAGATGATGGGGGTATCGGCCTCCCGCCCCATCATCCCATCATCCCGTCCCCCCTTTCCGCGAAGTTGTGCTATAGTTGGCAGAATGTATATCCACAGCCAGCGGAGTCTTTATGCGTATTGCCCTCTTTAGCGATATCTACAAACCGGCTGTCAACGGTGTGGTCAACCACGTGGCCCTGCTCAAGCGCTACTTCGAGCGTTGGGGCGAACAGGTCTGGCTTTTTGTCCCCGGCCAGCCAGATGAAGCTGATGACGAGGTCAACGTTATCCGTCTGCCCGGCATTCCTATCGCAGACACGGGCTACTACCTGAGTGTGGCTCTGGACCAGCGGGCGCGCAACATTCTCAAGCAGGCCGACGTAATCCACGTCCACCACCCCTTTCTCAGCGGCAGCTTTGGCCTGAACGCGGCCCGCAAGTACGACTTGCCCCTCGTCTTCACCAACCACACCCGCTACGATCTCTACGTCCAACAATACCTGCCCCTCATCCCCGATGCCCTCTCCGACACTGCACTGCAAGCATTTTTCCATCTCTTCAGCCAGCGATGCAGCGCCTTTATCGCGCCCAGCCAGGGCATTGCCGATCTAATGCGGGAAGAGTGGGGCGTCCAGGGACAGGTGGCGGTGATTCCCAATGGGGTAGAATTGGATGATTTCCACCGAGCCAAACTCCACACCAGCAGGCACGAGCTGGGGATCCCCGCCGATGCAGTTGTGGGTGTCTACGTAGGGCGTGTGAGTTGGGAAAAGAGTGTGGATCGGCTTCTGCGCAATTTCGCCATCCTGGCCCGGGAGGATGGCCGGCTTCATCTGCTGCTGGTCGGCGGTGGACCTGCGCTCAACGATTGCCGCAAACTGGCGCAAGAGTTGGGAATCGACAGCCGGGTCAACTTTACGGGCATAGCAGCCTATGACAAAATTCCCGGCTATCTCAAGCTGGCCGACTTTTTCGTTTCGGCCAGCGTCTCCGAAGTACACCCTCTCACCTTTATCGAAGCTGCGGCCACCGGTCTGCCCGCGGTGGGCATCGACTCTCCCGGTGTGACCGATATGATTGTGGACGGCAAGACCGGTTTCGTCGCTTCCGACAGCGATCTCAGTTTTGGCCTGCGCGTGCTGCGCCTGGCCGTCGATACCGATCTGCGCGCCCGTATGGGCAGAGCCGCCCAGGAACACAGCCACGCCTACGCCGCCCACACCAACGCCCGGGAGGTACTCAATCTCTACCAGTCGTTGAAGCGGTGAACAATTCTCTGGCGAGAGATACCAGAATTATTGGACTTGACATTCCATTTCGGTTTGGGTATGATAATTTCAGTTTACCGATTTGTACTTTTCGCCACAATCGAACCCCCCATCTGCTGTTATGCCGAAAATCGGCAACTTCTTGTTGTTACTACCCAATCTAATACAGAGGAGGAACGTATGGCTGTATCCAGACGTAAGCTATGGACATGGGCTTCGCTGCTTATTGTACTCACTCTGCTCCTGGCGGCGTGTGGTCCTCGGCCCGAACTGCCCGCTGTGGCCCCCGCCCAAGAGCCGGTTGCCGCCGAACCAGCCGCGGCAGCGCCGGCGGCAGCCGAACCAGTGGCGGCCGAACCGGCTGAGGAGGAGTACACTGGCCTGGAAGCGCCCATGCTGGCAGAGATGGTGGCGGCCAATAAACTGCCGCCCTTGGAAGAGCGCCTGCCGCTTGAGCCGTTAGTCGTCGAACCCTACGAATCTATCGGTAAATACGGCGGTACTTGGCGACGCGCCTTCCGGGGTGTCAAGGACTTCCATGCCTGGGGGCGCATCAACTACGATTCAGTGCTGCGTTGGGCCCCCAACTTCGCCGATCCGGTGCAGCCGGGGCTGGCCAAAGCCTGGGAGTGGTCCGAGGATGGAACCATCCTTACGCTCTATTTCCGCGAAGGGCTGAAGTGGTCGGACGGCGTTCCCTGGACGGTGGATGACATCATCTTCTGGTGGGAAGCCATCGAGACCGACACCGAAATCACCCCGTCACCCCACATCGAGTGGACCGTTGGCGGCGAGCCGATGACCCTGGAAAAGGTGGATGACTATACCATCAAGTTCATCTTCCCCGGCCCCAGCGGTATTGTGGAAACAATGGGTCTGGCCTTCCACGGCCACCAGTGGCCGTTGGGCTTCGAACGCTTCGGCGTCTTTGCCCCCAAGCATTACCTGGAGCAGTTCCACCCCAAGTACAACGCTGCTGCCGACTACGCGCTCTTCGAGGAAAAAGTCTTCGACTACAACGTAGAGCGACCGGTGATCTGGGCGTGGAAACCGGCGGTGTGGGAGCCGGGCGGCACCGAGATGATCCTCGAACGCAACCCCTACTACTGGAAGGTGGACCCGGACGGCAAGCAGTTGCCCTATATTGACCGCGTCCACATGGCTCTGGTTGAGGACAACCAGGCCATCGCTGTCCTCGCCGCCGCCGGTCAGATCGATATGCAGGCCCGGGGGCTGGACTTGAGCAATCTGCCCGTTCTGAAGGAAAATGAGAAAGCGGGCGATTTCACCGTCAGCCTCTGGGCTACAGACGGCGCGTCAGTGCTGGCCATACAGCCAAACCAGAGCTACGACGATCCCGTCTATCGCGAGCTTTTCCAAAACCGGGACTTCCGTTACGCTCTTTCCCAGGCCATTGATCGCAACCTGATCAACGACATCGCCTACTTTGGCCAGGGCACGCCGACAACCCAGTCGGTTGGTCCGTCCACCTCCTGGTATGTGGAGGAGATGGCGATGTTCAAGGGTGACTACGATCCGGAGGCAGCCAAAGCGTTGCTGGACGGTATCGGTCTCGTCATGGGCGATGATGGCTTCTACAACTTCGCCGACGGCTCGAACCTGACGCTGGTTGTCGAGGCTGTGGGGGGTGAATACGATGCGGCCCTCGAGCTGATTGTTGAGCAGTGGAAAGCCGTCGGCCTCAACACCACCCTCAAGATGATGAACCGGGATCTCTACTGGCCGCGCGCCATTGGCAACCAGGTCATGGTCAACGTGTGGGGTACCGGCAGCATCTTCCCGTTGATGAACCCGGACAACCTGCTGGCCTTCAACGAGAAGTCCTTCTGGGGACCCCAGTTTGGCATCTGGTACCAGACCAACGGTGCCTCTGGGGAAGAGCCGCCGGCTGTGATGAAAGCAGGGCAGGAGCTTTTGAACGAGATTCTGCGCACCGTGGATCCGGTGAAACAGGCCGAACTGGGCAAGGCACTGGTCCGCGATGCCACGGAAAATATGTGGGTCATCAACGTGACCGGCAAGATGCCAGCACCAGTCCTGGTCAAGAACAACTTCAAGAATGTCTGGGTCGGCACCGACTACGCGTCGTCCTGGATTGCGATGTCGCCCGGCAACCAGAACCCGGCAACCTATTACTTCGAGAAGTAATCGAGAAGATGTAACTGAGGGGCGCAGGTCATTGCGCGTCTTGACCTGTGCTCCTTCCCTTCTCCACTTGCCCGGTGCTGCCCGAAAGGAACCGAGGACGTGATTGCTTTCATCCTGCGGCGGCTTTTGGCTATGATCCCGCTGTTGTTTATCGTTTCTGTCATCACGTTTTTTATCATTCAACTGCCACCGGGCGATTTCTTCGACACAATGCAGGCCGAGATCGCCACAAGCGGCGGCTCCCAGGATGCGCAGATGTTTCAGGTGCTGCGCATGCGCTACGGTTTGGACCAGCCGCTCTACGTCCAATATCTGCGCTGGATTCAGGGCTGGCCCGAAGGCGATTTTGGCTGGTCTATGGCCTGGAACTCGCCGGTCCTGCCTCTGGTGATGAACCGGCTGGTCTATACATTGATTTTGGGCAGCTTTGCTCTTCTGATCACCGTCACCTACGCCATCCCCGTGGGCGTCTACTCGGCCACCCACCAGTA
>JACQGT010000153.1 GCA_016199425.1 Chloroflexota bacterium | reverse complement strand
TAGTTCTGGGTCAGTTTCTTGGCCAGTTCCAATTGGGCGTCCCAAGTCCAGCTCTTGTCTTCCCAGTCGGTGGTGGGATATTCGATGCCGGCGGCGTCGAACAGGTCCATATTGTAGAAGACGTAGCTGCCCGTGGTCAGGAAGGGCAGACCCCACTGCTTGCCCTCGTTCTCATAGATGGCCAGAACTTCGGGAATGAAGACGCTCATATCCACGCCATCTTTTTCGATCAGCGGCGTCAGATCGGTGATCAGACCCCGGGCGCGGTCGCTGGCGAAGCCGTCGCCGCCCCAGTTGGTGGACCAGACGTGCAGCGGCTCGCCGGCGGCAATCATCGCCTCGCGCTTGACCGCAATGTCGGGCTGATCGATGATGAGCAGGTTTACTTTGATTTCCGACTGAGACTCTTCGAACGCCTTAATGGCTACGTCCTTTTCCCAGGGATTTTCCGTCGTGCTGGTGCGCACCATCCACACAATCTCTCGTTGGACGGCAGCCGCCTGCTCGCCGCCCGTGACTGCCTGACCGCCAGCCGCTTCCCCGCCACCGCTTGGTGCAGGGGCCGGGCATGCTGCCAGGAGCAACAGAGCAGCAAGCAATGCAACTACAATCAAAAAGCGATTCTGTCGTACCATTTCTTCCTCCTTTAAGGAATACGAACCAGAAAACGAACTGCAACAGATCGAAACGGTTTTGAGAAACCGGTGATCTCTAACGGATGGAACGGGGGATAATCGAGTGTCCTGTCAAGCCTGAATTGATTGGTGATTACCCATATCGCGGGTTTCTCTCTGGAACCACCCCCTACGAATCAACCGTTTCCACCAGGGGTAGCGCAGACTTATGGGTAATCACTAAGTTGATTATACTTGACTTTTCAATGGGCTGCAACCGTATTTTTTCCGCGGACGCATCCTAGATTGGGGGAGGTGCGCTTAGCGCCGGGGACAGTCCGGAGATGATCCAAGTGATATCTATGACTGCGCCCGCCTCTGGAGCACAGGCTCAATTGCCTGCCACACGCGCGGCTGGAACTGTTTGCTGATCCCCAACGAGACCGCCCACCCTGGCTCATAGCCGCCTTCGCCGAAGGCATCGGGCACAGGCAGGTAGAGCAGAAAGCCGTTGGCGTAGCTGACCAGCGCCGGCGTCCGGTAGCCCATGGCGCGCAGGCGAATCTTGAGATCGACCGCGGTCTCGCCAAACACCTCGCCGGGCTGGCCCACCAGCGCCATGTCGCCCACGCCCAGCATCATGATCTCGGCCGGGATGTTGGTTTCGTCGCCGATGAGGGGCTTCTCGGTGGCCAGGGGCGGCGCAGGTCGCTGGGGATGCTCGCCGGGGTCGGCGGCGGCGTTGACCACCACGCTCTCCGACCACAGCGGTCGCGACGTCGGCGCCGTCGTGATCGTCCTGGCGATGTAGGCCACCTCTTCGGCAAAGGCCTCGCCCAGTTCGGCCGCCTCCGCGAATGTGCCGCCGCCGCGGTCGCCGATGTTCCAGCGCTGCGGGTCGTCCGCCGCGCCGTAGTACGCGCTGACGTTGCCGATGGCTACGACGGTGTGATCGCTGCGCAGCCGCTTGCGCACGCCGGTCACCAGTGGGTTGACGTCGGCCGCGCCGCCCTGGGTGAACAGGCAGGTCGTGTTCGGCCCCAGCGTGCTCTCCAGTTTCGCGATGGCGTAGCCTGGCCAGTCGCCGCTGATCTGGAGGTTGTCGGAGCCCATGACCACGGCGTGACAGGCGAAGTTGGTGAACAGCCCCAGGATGTTGCCATCGGCGTCGTCGACGCGCAGCACGGCGATGCCCGGATCGACCGGGCGGTCCAACCAGCGGCGGTTGATGGAATGGCCGTAGAGAAAGCCATAGCCGCTGCCCAGGCGCGCCGGCCGGCGCGACCGATAGGCAGCCTCGACAGCGTCTGCCACGATTTCGGCCAGCGGCCGCTCCCAGTTGTCAGCGTGCCGGTCGTGCGGGCCGGCGTGGGTGTGTGTGGTGGCCACGAAGATGCGCTCCGCCGCCAAACCCAGGCGGCGGCGCACAGCCTGACGGATCTCGTCGACTGTTATGGCAAAAAGATAGCAGAGGTCGCAGGAGACGATGGCCCAGCACCCGTTCTCATCTTCCATGACCAGGGCGCGCGCCGACAGCCGGTCATGCACGGCGATGGCGCCGGTATCACGCCCCCCGTATCCCACCAGTTTGCACCCCAGTTTGGGTGTGATGTCGGAGAGGCCAAAGCCGGCATTAAACGTAGCCATAGATTATCCTTTCATACCCGATAGAACAACGCCTTGGATGAAATACTTCTGCAGGGCCAGGAAAACCACGACCACCGGAACGGTCGACACAGTGGACACGGCCATGATATAGGTCCAGTAGGGGGCGCGCATGGGCTGGGTGAAGACAGTCATGCCCACCGGCAGCGTAAAGAGGCTGCCCTTGTTGACCACGATCAACGGCCAGAGAAAATTGTTCCAACTGCCCAAGAAGGTGATGATGGCCAGCGAGGCCAGGGGCGGTTTCAGGAGCGGCAGCACGATGCGCCAGAAGATACCCGGTTCGCTGCACCCGTCGATGCGCGCAGCGTCCAACAGCTCGTCCGGCAGAGTCAAGCAGAACTGGCGCATGAGGAAGACGCCGAAGGCAGTCAAGGCGCCGGGGATGATCAGCCCGGCGTAGTTGTTCGTCCAGCCCAGATGATAGACCAGCACGTAGAGCGGGATGAGCAGGATCTGAAACGGGATCATCAGTGTGCTCAACACAAACAGGAAGAACAGAGTCTTGCCAGGGAAGGAAAATTTGGCGAACCCGTAGCCGGCCAGGGCGCTGAAGAAGAGTGTGCTGAACACGACGGCGATGGCCACCACAGTGCTGTTATAGAAGTAGCGGGCAAACGGCGCAGCGGCAAAGGCCTCGGGATAGTTTTGCGGTTTGAACTCGTGCGGTATCCAATGCACGGGGATGGCGAACACTTCCGCTTCGGCCTTGATGCTGGTGGTCGCCATGTAATAGACAGGAATGCAAAAGACCAGCAGGCCCACGATCACCACGGCGTACAACAAGACGTTGCGCAAGCCACGCGTCACAAGGTGGGTCGCAGAGTGGCGCGATGTAGTCGGAGTCATCATCCTGTTTTCCAATGTTCTAGGTGTAACTCGTCTCTTCTGAGCGGACGCTGCGAATTTGAACGATCGTAATGATGATGATCACGACGAACATGTAGACGGACATAGTGGCCGCCACGCCCATCCTGAAGTAGTTGAACCCGTAGTTATAGACCATCAGGGCCACCGTAGTGGTCACGTTGCTGGGTCCGCCCCTGGTCATGATGAACTGCAAGGAGAAGGCCTGCAATGCCCCGATGGTCGACACGACCACGACGAAGAGCGTGGTGGGGCGCAAGAGGGGCAGAGTGATGTGCCAAAAGCTCTGCCAGCGACCGGCGCCGTCGATCAGGGCTGCTTCGTAGAATTCCCTGGGGATGCCCACGAGGCCGGCGATCCAGATCACCATGAAGAAGGAGATGCCCGCCCAGTTGTCCACCACCATCAGCGCCATGGGCGTCAATTTCGAGTGGGCCAGCCAAAAGATCTCCGAGCGGTTGACCCAGGGCGTCACCAGCGCGTTGACCAGGCCGTTGGGGTTGAGCAAGAGCTTCCACACCATGGAGATGACCACGGCCGACAGCAGCGTAGGCGTGAAGTAGAGCACTTTGAAGGTCTCGCGTCCCCAAAACGGGCGCAAAAAGAGCAAGGCCAGGGCCAGGGACAGCAGCCACTTGGGAATGGTCGTGCCGAGCACAAAGGCGGCCGTCACCTGCAGGCCGTTCAAAAACTCCTTGTTGTCGAGCAGTCCCGTGTAGTTTGCAATGCCTATGAACACGGGTGGCTTGAGCAGCGTATATTCGGTGAAGCTCAGATACAGGCCATTGAGCATGGGATAGAGATTGAAGATCAGGAAGAAAAGCATAGCCGGTGTGACGAAGAACAGACCGTAGAGGTTGCGCCGGAAGAAGAGGCTGCGCATGCCCGTCTTATGCATGCTGGCCGGCCGGGAGCCTGTATAGGCTTGTGTGTTGGCGGTGAGTTGTTTCTCGGCCACAGACTGTCTCCAATCAGGTAAGTTTTTCGGGGCGGCAAAGCCGCCCCGAAAAACTTACGAATGCTGAATCTCTTTACTTGGACTCAGACTCGGCCAAGATCGCGTCAATTTCCTCCTGGGCAGTGGCCAGCGATTCGGGAATCGCCATGCCTTCCACGATGGAGCGGTCGCGTGCGCGCGCCAGGACGTCGGCTATCTCTGTGAAGCGTTCGACGCGCGGCGAATACATGCTGA
The DNA here is from genome assembly GCA_016199425.1 of Chloroflexota bacterium. GTDB lineage: Bacteria > Chloroflexota > Anaerolineae > Caldilineales > Caldilineaceae > JACQGT01. Next base: position 1,415 of record JACQGT010000153.1, on the reverse strand, counting down.
CCGACATCTCATCCAGGAAGAGATCCATGTAGAGGATGTCCTTGAACTCCTGCGACTCGGCCAACACCTTTTGCGGCTGGAGCAGACCGGTGTTCACCATATAGTCGATGGGGTGCGAATCCAGATACCAGGCCAACTTCCAGGCCGCTACTTGCACCTCAGGCGCTGATTTGGAATTGACCATGTGGAAGTAGGCATAGATGTCGAAATGGTTCTTGTTGACGGCGTTTTCCCAGACTGGCACCTTCTTGAGCGTGTAGTCGATGCCGGCTTCTTCCACAAGAGGTTTTGCCCAAGATCCCATGGCGCACTTGATGGCAACCCTGCCCGCGTTGAAATCATCGACCTGACCGGTCCAGTAGGCCGGCCCACCGAGCTTCCACGTGTTGCTCCAGTCCACCCAGTACTGCATGACCTTTTCGGCTTCCGGCGTCGTCACCTCCAACTCAGAGCCACCCAGTTGCCGCACCATAGCGCCCCATTGCAGGAACATCCAGACCGAAGCGCCGTAGTCAAAGTCAAATCCCTGTTGCACCAGCTTGTCGTCGGCATCGCGCTTGGTCAGCTTGGTGGCCACATCCACCATCTCCTCCCATGTCTCCGGGAAGTGGGCGTCTGCGTCCAAGCCTGCCTCTTCGAACAGTTTCTTGTTGACATAGCAGGCGTAGATGCTCACTTCATTGGGGATGCCGTACAACTTGCCATCGAACATGGCGCCCTGCAATGTGTTGTCCGGCGATACATACAGGTCCATCAGCTCCTTTTGCGAACCGAAGCCCAGCGCCTCGGCGTTGACCGGTACAATGGCGTCCTGCGCATAGAAGGTGCCAATGTCCCCGTTCCACTGAGCGAAGAGGTCGGGGCCGGTGCCGGCCGCCAGCGCCGTGCGCAACTTGGCGTCAAAGTCGCTGGGGATGACCTCGTACTCGACCTCGATGTTGGGGTTCTGCTCCATGAATTCTGCGATGTACTTCTGATCCAGCGTCACTCGCGGCTCGAAGTTGTGCGCCCAATAGACCACTTTGACTTTTTTCTCGGCAGGGGCCCCCGCCTCCGGCGGCCTCACCCCGGCGGGTGCCAGCCTTGGCGCAACACACGCCGCCAGCACGGCCGCCACAACTATGATCGCAAACAGAACGGCCAGTCGCGATCTGCGTAGACTGTACATAGCCTTCTCCTTTCACAGCTCAGATAAGAAATACTGGATGTCGAAACAGCCCAGGAACTGGACTGGAAAACACGCGCTTAAGCAGCCATCGCCTCTTGGGCGGCCCACGCGGCCAGCTCACTGCGGTGTTCGTGCAGCTTGGCGCAGCCATCGACAATGGCCTGCATGGCCTCCTGACCTCCCAGCAGATGTGGATGGCTGAACACGACCGACTCGCTGCGGAAGGCGCGCTCGGCAACCGGTGTAT
>JACQGT010000140.1 GCA_016199425.1 Chloroflexota bacterium | reverse complement strand
GCATCTACCGCAGCCAGAGGGAGGGGAAGGAAGTGAGCATTGCATAGAGTGCCGAAGTCACAAACCGCAGTTGCCCGACGAAGCGTGAAACGTAAAACGTGAGAACAAACGGTGACCTCACGTTTTACGTTTCACGCTTCGCTCATCATCCATTTTCAGCGAAGGAATCAAATTCCATGAACCTATCCCCTCCCTCTCGCCTCAAAATCACCGAAATCAAACTCCTCAACCTGCGCGTCGTCGAAGAGATCGGCGACATCGAACCGGCCTGGGACCTGGGCGGGCGTATGCACTTCACCCGGGGCGGCGGCTCGGTTGTGGAGGTTCATACGGACGCCGGGCTGGTGGGTATCGGTCCCGGCGTGGCGCCGGATCTGCTGCCTGTGCTCAACGCCAGACTGGTGGGCCAGGACCCCTTCGACACGGAAAAACACATCGGCGTCCTGCGCTACTACGCCCGGGGCGTGGCCTATCGAGGCTTTGCCGGTGTGGACATCGCGCTCTGGGACCTGATCGGCAAAGCCTGTAACCAGCCCCTGTGGAAGCTGTGGGGCGGGGCCAAGGAAAAAGTCCCCGCCTACGCCTCGCTGGTGGCTCTCTCCACCCCGGAGGAGCGGGCCGAACTGGCCCTGCGTCTGGCCGACGAGGGCTGGCAGGCCATCAAACTGCGTATCCACTGCCGGACGATGGCTGAAGACATCGCAATTGTCGAGAAAGTGCGGGCGGCGGTGGGCGACCGCATGACGATTTTGGTGGACGCCAACCAGGCCCAATCCAGCGGCAACTGGCAGCCGGGCATCCTGTGGGACTATCGCCGGGCCGTGGAGACGGCGCGTGAGCTACAGCGGCTGGGCGTCTACTGGCTGGAGGAACCCCTGCCCCGCTACGCCTTCGACCAACTGGCGAAGCTCAACGCCGAAGTAGAGATGGCGATTGCCGGCGGCGAGAACAATCCCGGCCTGCACGAATTTGCGCAAATGCTTCAGCAGAATGTATACGATGTGTTGCAGCCGGAAAGTATGGTGGCGGAAGGCGTGACGACCCTGCGCAAGATCGGCGTGCTGGCCGAAGCCTACGGCAAGCAGATTTGCCCCCATCACGGCGGGCGCAACCTGGGCACCATCGCCCATCTACACCTGACCTGCGCCTGGCGGCACGCGCCCTTCCTGGAAGTGCTGCACGATCCGCCCGTAGGCGACTACACCTACGGCTTCTCCAATCTCACCACCCCGCCGCTGATCGACAGCCAGGGCTTCATCCACGCGCCGATGGGTCCCGGCCTGGGCGTGGAGATCAATCGGGAGTTGATTCTGTAGGGGCGCTGCTGGATGCCCCCCGCCCACAGCGGGCGCAGCCAGCAGCGCCCCTACAATTTTAGGCGTGGATACGGGAAATGTACACCGACAGCGAATTGGCCGAAACCGTCGCCGCCTTGCAAGACCCCGACCCCTCCGAGCGGGCGGCTATGCTCAAGGCTTTGTGGGCCTGGCCGTCCCAAGATGAGCGCCTGTTGCCCCACATCGCAGGGCTGCTAAACGACGAGAGTCCCTGCATCTTTGGCACACCTCTGCGCATGGCCGAAGTGCGCTGGCTGGCCGCGCGGGTGATCTTTGCCGAGTTCAAAGCCCAACAGCGCCAAGAGAGTGTGCGGTTGGAAGGGGCGATCAAACCGCTGAAAGACGACGAACTGGCCGCGCTTGCCAAACGGGCGGGCATCGACTGTGACTCCACCCTGCCTGCGCTCCTGTCCGCCTTTGCCGAACTACAACGGCTGGGCCAATTGCCGACAACCACACTGGAGTTACGCTTATGAGCAACTCGACCGACGAAACTCTGGCCGCCGTTTATGGCGAAATGGAACTGAGCGACGAGGAGTTCTACGCGCTCACCGACCGCAGCCTCGCCCCGCGCAGCGCGGGGATGCTGGCCGACAAACTGGCCGGGTTGGGCATCGATGCGGGCCAGCATCTGCTGGACGTGGGCTGCCGGGATGGGGATCACACCATCGCCCTGGCCCGGCGTTTCGGCTGCACGGCCCTGGGCATCGACCCGGTGGCCCATCGCATCGCCCAGGCCCAGGCAGCAATCGCAGAAGCCGGACTCAGCCAACGGGTGCGGGCTGTGGTGGGGCGTATCGAAGCCATCCACGCCGACGACGCCAGCGTGGACTTCATCTGGTGTCGGGATATGCTCAATCACGTGGCCGATCTGCGCGCCGGGCTGGCTGAATGCCAGCGGGTGCTGTGTCCTGGCGGGCAGATGCTCGTCTACCAGACCTTCAGCACCGACCTGCTGGAAGCCAACGAAGCCGCCTTCATCTACAACACAATGGCAATCGTCCCCCAAAACCAGTCCGACGCCTTCTTCGAGAACACAGCCCGGTCCGTCGGCTTTGCCATCGCCGAGAAAGATGCCGTCGCCAGCGAGTGGCGGGAGTTCTGGGAAGAGGACGGCAGCCGCAAAACCGCCAACCAACTCCTGCGCATCGCTCGCATGCGTCGCAATCGGGAGGAACTGATCCCCCGGCTCGGCGAAACCAACTACAACGTGGAAATCGCCGACTGTCTGTGGGGGGTCTACCAGATGATTGGGAAGTTGTGCCCAACAGTCTACGTTTTAGAAAAATATGGCTGACGTGAATCTGAGGAGAACCAAAATAAGGTGATGAATACATCTCGCGCCTCTCGTATCCTACCTATTGCTCAACACATTCTGCCGTGGGTTGCCTTTGTGGGTTTTATGGCCTGGGGCTGGGGTCTGCGTGACATTTTTCGGACGGTCCCGCATTACGGCGATGCATTGGAAAATATCGTCAGCGCCACGTGGTTTAGCGACGCGCTGACGCAAGGGCAGAATCCGCTCATCTACCCCTACAACTACTTCCCCGAAGGCTGGCGCGTTGGCAGCCATTCGGTCGGCGCGCTACTCTATCTCCTGCTGGTGCCGCTGGTACGGATCGGCGGTGGGGCATTCGCCTACAACATCGCGATGCTGCTCACCTGTATCGGCGGCTTCGCCGGCGCGCTGCTGTTGGCACGACGCCATCTGCCAGCGTTGCCCGCTGCCGTCGTCAGCCTCGCCATCACCTTTTGGAGCATGCGCTGGGGCGATGCGATGGAGGGGCGGCTGAACATCTTCATGGCCGCTGCGCTCTTGCCTTGGATGCTCTGGGCTGCAGAGCGGGCTTGCGATGCCCTTGCCCTGCAACGACGCGTTGGGTGGTTAGTATTGACAGCCATTGCCTGGGCCCTGGCGTTCAACTTCACTCTCTATTTCGTTTTTCTCGGCGGCGTCACCCTTGCGCTGTGGATGTTGTTCGGCAAAGGCAGCGTCCTGGTGACGTGGCCGCAACGCCTGCTCGCGCTCTCCTTCGCTGTGATCGTCTTTCTGCTGCTCGGCGCGCCCTGGTTGGCCCTCAATTTGCGCGAGTCCGCGCTTGTCGATCCGCCCTTCTACGCCATCGGTGAGGTAAACTTCTGGGGGGCCAGCCTGAACAGCTTCCCAATCCCATTCTTGTATCACCCCTGGCTGGCCTCGCTGGCGCGCTCGCTCTACCGGGGCGAGCCCTGGGAGCAGGGGACAGGCAATCTGGGGATGCTTTGGTCTGTGATGGCTCTGATCGGGGTGGTTGTGGCCCGGCGCAACAAAGGCTGGCTGCCTGCCCTCGCGGTGGCTTTTGTCAGTCTCTGTCTGGCTCTGGGCCTGACCCTGCACTGGGATGGCCGACCGCTGCAGTGGTCGGCGCTAGAACCACTGAACCAGGCGCTCTGGCAAATCGGCCACCGTCTGAAGCCCGACTTCTTCGTGGAGACGCAAGCCCCGGCCTCTTTTGCCGAAGCAGTTCCGTTACCGGCGCTGTTGCTTACGATTTTTCTGCCCTTTTGGGAGCGGGGCCGGGTCTTCGCCCGCTATGCGTTGGCTGCCAATCTGGGGGTTTATCTTCTGGCGGGGATGGCATTGGCAGAGGCGCAGCGATGGCGACCTCGCGTTCCACAGATGGGACGCGCCGTGCAGTGGATTTTGGCGGGCCTCTTGCTCTTTGAAATCGCGCCGCCCCCGCTCAAGACTCTCCCCTTCCCACCCCCCGCACACCCGGCCTACACCTGGCTGAGCCAGCAATCGATTCCGGGCGAGGGGATCGCCAACGTTTTTGCCGCTCACTCCTCGACGCTGGTCCTTTCAAATCACGGCTACAATCTGCTCTCTCCCAGCTACACCAAACAGGCGACGGTCGCCGGCGCGGCCGGCGTGCGGCCCAGGCACACAGATGTTTTGAACGAATGGCTGGCGACCCACGAACATCCCTTCTGGCAGCCCGATTTCGCTCAAATTCTGCGCAGCTACCGGGTTCGCTACGTCGTGATGGAGATGCTGGGCGAGTGGGAGACGGGGCTGTGGCAGGAAGCGCAGGCGGCCGAGGAGATTCAGCCGCTTGACTGTTTTCCGGCCCCGCCGGGCACATCGCCGTGGGATTGGCCCATCTGCATTCTGGAAGTGCTGCCCGGGCGTTCGCCGGAGTTCAACCTGTTGCTGCACGATGGCTGGTCGGGCCAGGAGGAGTGGGGGGTGTGGGCGGAGGGCACGCGCTCGGATGCCCAGTTCATCGCCACCGCGCGCGCACCCTTCCGGCTGGAGATCGCGGCCTTCCCGCTTTGCGTGCCGGGCAAGAATCAGCGCATCACGCTGGCGGTCAACGGGGCAGCCGTAGCCGAACACAAATGGCGCGACTGCGAGCCGTGGAACGTAGCGGTTGATATTCCCGCGGAACTGATGCGCGTGGGTTTCAATGATCTGACGCTTCGTTCTGCCTATGCCGAGACGCCGCAGGCCGGGGGCAGCGATCCGCGCAAGCTGTCGGTCGGGTTCAGCCGGCTGAGGGTCAGTGTCAAGCCATAGGAGCATACATCTCAGGGCAGTATCTCGACTTGCGCCAACTCAACCCATTGGCCGCCCCCGTCGAGACGGTTCAGGGCCACCACCGTTTCTGTGCGAAATACCCCGGCTAATAAATGATAACGGCCAGGGGTAAGACTATTGGGCAGCGCCAGGGGAAACTCATCGGCAAGGGTTGGCTTGGTTTCATAGCTGTGCCAGAGTGTGGTCGGAAAGTGCCCCTCTGCCATTTCCCGGTCCACTTGAGCAACGACGTTATTCTGCGCGTCTACCAGATGCAAGCTGAATGTCATGCGCTCGTTTAGGCGCGACTTTGCTTGCCAGGCCATCCAGATGGGTATAGTGTTACCGGTAGTTGCTGTGATGGTCTGTCCCCAAGAGGGCCCTTCCGGTGGGGTACCCGCAGCGACCAGATTCAGGTCTTGTTCAAAGGCAATATCATAGCGCGGTAGAATTACATCATATTCGGAACCACGCCATTTCCAGAGGCTGAGTCCCTGATCGGTCTTTTGGAGCAACGTATAGCGGGGCACCCATACCGGCGCTCCAGGCTGAATCCGAACTACCCAGGGATAAGCCGGCGCACTGATAGAATACGGTTCCGGCACTCGAACAACGAGATATTCGGTTGCTTTATCTGGCCAGATTTCGGATCCACCGGGGCGTCCTATACTGGCAAGGCGAAAGCGGTTTGCGACCCAAGCCGCATACTCACCATAAGAAGCAACCGACGCATCGGGCGGTATGATAGCCAGCAGAGTACCGGCGGCGCGATCAGCATCGGTAACTTGATAAGTGTGTGAAGCGTAAGCTTTGCCCCCCGGCAGTGGACTCCACAAACGCGCCGTGACGAAAGTGCTTGCAGCCAAAACGATCAGCGCAATCTGATATGCTCTGACATGCCAGCCTCGCATTCGTTGCAGTGCCACCACCGTAGCTAGAACAGGAACGGAATCAGCGGTGCGGTGTAGTAGAAAGTGATCGAAGTCATGAATCCATAATCACTCAATAAAAGATAGCCAAGAGTGGGCACAGCTAACAGGATTGATGGGAATCCCAGCAGAGGCAATGCGGCAAGCGGCGCGAGTAGCTGGAAAACAAATAACAGCTTGCTGGGAGTCGTAACTAAATTCCACACAGTCACGGGATGAAAAGTCAACGTATTCAGCATCTCCCTGGGTGTGGCGCCAAGTGTGGCATATCGCTGGTAGAAAGTGTAGTCTGCACCGCCATTCAGTATGGGGATCAATACCTGAAATAGAATGACCCCCCAGAGCAGTGAAGTGATGACTACTGCCATGCCCAAGCACCAACGGCGCTGCGCGAGGGCGATGTACACGCCAAAACCGATAGCAATGAAAGTCACCTCTTCTTTCACCAGCATAGCAAGCGCCAGACAAATAATACTCAGACGCAGACGCTTGTCGATCAACAGTGCTGTGGAAGCCATAAGGAGCGGGATGGCCAAGTGTATTTCGTGAAAATCCGTGAGAGCCGTGAAGTGCAAAGGCGGATATAGCAGGAAGGCCAGAACTATCAGCAGGGCAGTCTGCGGGCCAAGCCTCTTGCGCGCAAAGATGTAGAGTGGAGCTACCGTGAGCGCGAGTGCCACAACTTCGGTGACGAGGAGGAAGCGTGCGTCAGGCCAAAGACGGTAGAACGGTGCCAGCAGTATCATAAGGGGCGCGAAATGGTGTCCGAGAAAGTTCCCCGGTCCTCCGAGCAGCGACATGTAGAATGGGCACCCGTGAGCCATGCTCCACATGACCTGCGCATAGATCCCCATGTCCCCGCCAACCTGAAAGGAAAGGAACTTCTGAGTCTCCATCCAGATTAGCAAAACAGCCCAAGCTGTCGAAAGCAAGGCACAAACGAGCCACATCCACGCTTCTCCGTCTTTGAATCCTGATTCGGTAATTGCCCCTTGCTTGCTGACCATCTTCATCTAGATATTCCCTGTATTGGTGTTCTGATATTGGTCGAGCCTCAGATAGTCTATCGCGTAGTCAACGCGTGAGGATGAGTTTGACGGGCAGGAGCGCCATATCCGGGGCCACTCTCTTTTCAGAATCAGTCGCACCTGCGGCAGGCAGCCGCCGCAATGTCGTCGCGTCATACCAGCCCACGGCCAGCGGATAGCTTCCCGCGGGGAGATCGACCGGGAGCGTCAGGCGGGCCTGTTCGACGAACACCTCGCCCGGCAGCCAGGAAGTCGCGGGACACGCGCTCGCACAGGGTGGGCTGTCTTCTTGCGCGACCGGGCGGCCATCTGCTCCCAGGACGTGGATGAAGCGCACCAGATCCCGGGGCGGCGTTTCCAGCGCACGCCAGGCCAGGGTGAGGGTGACGGGCTGACCGGCCGCGACGGAGATGCTCTGACCGGCAGCCTCGGGCGCGCTTGTCAAACCCAGCAATTGTGCCATCTCCCCGAAGATTGCGCCATTGGCAAGCGGATGGGCCAACACCGGTGGCTCGAATTGACGAGGGCGATTGGCAACATCGAGGGAGCCGAGGGCGATGGATGCAGCCTCCTCGCCAGCCGTCAGTCGCAGAGCGTAGCTCCCGGCAGGCGTATCGGCCGGGAGAAGCAGATCCGTGTCGGTGTGGATGATCTGTCCCGCCTGCGTCCCCGTTGGGAGAACGACATCGGCGCGGACCGCTGTCCCCGCCAGCGCGACGCGAAGCGGCGATTGCGGCGCGGACGGCCCACCCAGCCGCCAGTAAAGCCGCAGGGTAATCGTCTGGCCGGCGTTGGCCGTGGCAGGCCAGGCAGCAGCGCCGAGCAACTCGATTCCGGGGGCGACTGTATAGGGCAAAGGCAGGTCGAGGGGCAAAGCCGCCGCATCTACCGGCGTCATCGGCGGCGTCATACTTGCCACCCCCAGGGGAATGCTCTGTTGCGCCCGATCCGTTCCCGCCAGCAGGGGTGTCAGCGTCTTCGCATCGTAGACGCGCACCCGCAGCCGCGCCTCTCCCGGTGGCTGTGTCACTGGCACGGTCAGCAGGTGATAGGTTTGGAAGGTCGCGGCGGGCGACCAGACCCCAGTTTCTTCCAGCAACCACTCCTCGTCGGCAGCCAGCCAGTGGCCCGCGCTGTCCACCAGTTCCACGGCCACGCGCGCGTCGGATAGGGGTCGCGTCGAACGCCAGGTGAGAACGGCCCACAGGGGCGCGCCCGCGGCGCTGCTGTCACCGTCCCGATTGGGGCTGGGGTAGGCTGCACCCCAACGACCCGCGACGAGGGTAAGGTCCGGGGGCAGAGGACACGGATAGGGGCAGCCCGTCGGCTGACCTGACTGGCCGGCTGCGGCGAATTGTGGCTGTTCGCCCAGCCGGAAAGTCAATAACTGGAAGCCGCGCAAGGCTTCCTCTGCTTGCAGCGCGCCTTCCCGCTCCAGATAAAAAGGCAGGGCGTGACGCGGGTCTGCGCTCAGGTTTCCTCCTTCAGACCAGACCGGAGTCATCACCAACTGGCCCTCCGCCTGATCGAATCGCGCCGCCAGCCAGCCCTCCACATCCCCCTCGTCAGCGCTCAGTTGATGGAGTGGCGTCCTGGCGAAGGCATACGCCCATTGCTCACCGTAGCCAGGGTTCAGGGCGGCGACGCCGACCGCGTCGTGCGTCTCGGCCACGCGCTGGCCGAAGGCCCACGTATCGCCCTGATACGCGCCGTACAACTCGGCCCTCTGCGTCCAGGTGATGAAATAGGCGCGGGTCATCTGCATTCCCTCGAACGCCAGCAGCAACGCCAGCAACCCGCCCAGCGCCAGGCGTGCGGGCTGCTTGAGCCGCTCTGCCAGCCAGCCAATGGGCATTGCCGCTAACAACAGAGCGGGGGGTAGTGCGCCAAACAGACGGGTAAAGTGAGGCGCGTTGGTGGCTGAGGCAAGAAAGGCAATGCTCGCTGTGACCCACCAGAGCAGCAGCGTGACGCCAGCCTGATCCCGGCGGCGCAGAGTCACCGCAAGCGCGCTCCCTGCGCCGATGGCAAAGAGCGCACCCACAGGCAGAGTAAATGGCGGTCGGTCCGGGATGTTGTGGCGCACGATGGGATCACCGTAGACTCCCAGGAAACCGCCGACCCATTGACGCAAGGACCACCACAGCTTCTCGAAAGTCACCTGTGCCAGATCGCCGCGCATCGTCTCGAAAGACCCCATCCGCTGGAAGAAATCCCCCGGATGTTGCGCAAAATGCAAGGCCAGAGGCGCGATCACCAGACTTCCGAGCAGGAGCGCCCAGGGCAGGGTGGGCCGGAGCGCCCGTCGTTGCGCCCCCGGCAGAGCCAGGTAGAGCGCTATCCACAGAAGCGGCGTGACCCGAGCTGCGATGTACGTCATCAGCGTCAGCCCGGCCAGCGCGCCAAAAGTAAGCGCGCGGGTCCGGCTGGGGCGTCGCGTATAGTTCAGCCAGGCGATCACCGCCAGAGTCAGCAGCAGCGGGAAGGGGTTGACTTGAAAGCCGATCCGGTTGATACTCTGGGGCCAGAAGTTTGTGGCCCAGAAACCCGCGGCGGCCACACCGGCCCACAGACCAAACGCCGGCTGTCTGGGCCACAGGGAGCGGGCAGCGTAGTAGAGGGAAGGAACCATCAACGCGCCCGACAGCGCGCCGGTCAACCGCACGGCCATCGGCTGTCCATCCCAGACCGCGACAAACGGCGTTGTCAGATAAATGTAGAGGGGTTCTTTGCCCATCGCGCTGGGGAAGAAGATGCGAAAATGGCCGCCGAGCAGCGAGCGAGCATCCAACCCCTGGGTTGCCTCGTCCCACCAGAGCCAGGGCGGCACGGCGTTGAGGTCCCAGACCCGCAGAAGCAGAGTCAGCCCAGTGAGCGCCACCAGGAGGATCGGTCCGGTCCGTTGCCGCAGGTTATGAAGATCGATCATACGTTGCCTTCTGCCATTTGTCAGTCTGTTGACTCCTCAGAGTATATCACAGACCCGTCAATCATCTCACCCATAGAAAGTGACCGCCCAATGGACACCCGCCAACAACTGCGCGCCGAAATCCACGCCCTCTATGCCCGGGAACACGCCGAACTGGGCGAAGCTGGGACCTATCGCCTGCTGGATGAGACCCGGCGCTGGGACCTCTCGCCCACTCTCGTCGCGGGGGGCGTGCTGGTCTTTCCTCACGCCGGGGTGAAGGAGTGCGGCCACCAGATCGCGGCTGCGGTCAACGCCTGCCTGGACAGCGGGATGCAGCGGGTGGTGGTCGTCAGCGTTCTCCACGCCTTCAGCGAAGAAATGGAGCAGGCCCGCATCCGCGTCAGCCGGGGCGGGGACCCGGCCCACGAAGGGCAGTGGGGCATCCAGGGGCCGGGCATCGACGGGCCGCAGACGTGGACAAATGACCACGCGCTGACCAGTTGGCGGCACTTCTGGGCCGCGGAGACGAAGCGGCGGGGCGTGCAAGGGCCGCAGGTCATCGAGCGCTATCCCTGGCTGGCGGGGGGCGAACCGGAGCGGCTGCCCGGTATCGATGAACTGGCCCGGCTCTGCGCGGGCGCGGCCGTAGTTTCCACGGAGGACGCCTTCCATCACGGCCTGGGCTATGGCGACCCGGACTTTGTGGCCCGCTTTCCCAATGAGGGCGGGCTGGCGATGGCCCGGCGCAGCATCGAAAAGGGCATCGGCGTCCTGGCCGCGGGGGACTATTGGGGCTGGAACCAGCATTGCGTCGTCGGCAAGAGCGACGCCCGGGACGCCGGCGCAGTCTTCCGCCACATCCGCGGGCCGATGACCGGGCGCATCGTAGACCTGACGTCCTCCGACGCCGCGGAACTTTACAAATCACCCCCGCCCACGTGGGTTGGCGCGGCGCTGGTGGAATGGAGACTGGCCCGGTAAGCCGATTCGGAGAATGGACCGATCCATTCCCGGAATCAGCGCTCGACCATTTGTTCTATCTTTGCTCCCAGCGCACAAACGCGTTATACTGTGGCTATGACCGCTTCTATTGCTCTCCAAACGGAATACGGAAAGATTGTCCAGGGCGATTCGTTGCATTATATGCGCGACTCTATCCCGGATGAATCGATCGATCTGATCTTCACCAGCCCGCCCTTTGCCCTCCTGCGCAAGAAGGATTACGGCAATGTGGAGGAGGACAAATATGTGGAGTGGTTTCGCAGCTTTGCCGAACATTTCCACCGCATTCTCAAGCCCACCGGTTCTCTGGTCATCGACATCGGCGGTTCGTGGATTCCCGGCCAGCCGACCCGCAGTCTCTATCACTTTGAACTGCTGATAATGCTTTGCCGCAAGCTGGAATTTCATCTGGCCCAGGAATTCCACTGGTGGAATCCGTCAAAGCTGCCCACCCCGGCGGAATGGGTGAATGTGCGGCGCATCCGGGCCAAAGATGCGGTGAACTGCGTCTTCTGGCTTTCCAAGACGCCCTGGCCCAAAGCCAGCAACCGCCGGGTTCTGACGCCCTACAGCGATTCGATGCTCGAACTGCTGGAAAACGGTTATCAGGCCAAACTGCGTCCCAGCGGGCACGATATCAGCGAGAAGTTTCAAACCGACAACGGCGGCGCGATCCCGCCCAATTTGCTGGCAATCCCCAACACAGAGAGCAACTCTTTTTATCTGCGTTACTGCCGGGAACGGGGCATTGCGCCCCATCCGGCCCGCTTCCCGGCCCGGCTGCCCGAATTTTTCATTCGGATGTTGACCGATGCGGGGGATAGGGTTTTCGATCCCTTTGCGGGTAGCTGCGTCACCGGCGAGGTGTGCGAGCGTCTGCAACGGCGCTGGACCTGCTGTGAAATTGTGGATGAGTATGTGGAGGGCGCAAAAGGGCGTTTCCATTCCGAGCGGGATGACGCCGAAGTCACCGATGCGGGCTACTACAAGATTTTGAGTTCTGCCGCGCTTTGGAATGGGGTTGAGGAGGATACGTTGCCTGCCGACGGTGGGCGTACCCGGCCAAAACCGCTTGGAAACCTGGATTTATATCTGCCGCCAGATCGGCGGCAGTGGCCGGACGTCGATCTGATTCGAATCGCCAACCAGTCCAGGGGCATTGGGTAGTCTCAATACGCAATGGAGATGGCTATGGCAGACGCGGATCTGCGTTCTCTGCTTGAAGAAAACGACAACGACAACAACATTGAGGGCGTCTACAACTACTGCAACCGCTGGTGCGAGCGCTGCCCCTTCACCGAGCGTTGTCTGAACTACGCCATCGGTCTGGAACATTTTCCCGACGAAGAGAGCCGGGACCTGAACAACGAGGCGTTCTGGCAAGGGCTGCATACCGTCTTTGCCCAAACGAAAGCGTTGTTGGTTCAGATGGCCCAGGAGCAGGGCGTCGATCTGGAAGCCCTGGACACGCCGGAGAGCCGGGCCGCATGGCAGGCGCGGGAGGCGGAGGTGGACGAGCAGATAGAGAGCAGCCCTCTGCTCAACGCAGCCGAAGCCTATCGCCAGATGGTGGATAACTGGTTTAGGGAGAGCGAAGAGGGCTTCCGGGCCAAAAGCGAGGAATTGACGACCCTGGCCCGGCTCGGTGTGGCCGGGCTGAACCCGGAAGCTACCGCCATCTCCCTGGCCGAGGCGGTGGAAATCATCCGCTGGTATCAGTTCTTCATCGAAGTGAAGCTGATGCGAGCCATCCGCAGCGCCATCAACGAGCAGGACGAGGAGCCGGAGATGCTGGCCGAATCTGGCCGGGATTCCGACGGCTCAGCCAAAATCGCACTGATTGGAATGGACCACTCCATCGGCGCGTGGGGCGCGCTGCTGCGCGCCTTCCCGGATCGGGAGACAGAGACACTGACAATTCTCGCCCATCTGGACCGGTTGCGGCGGGCCACGGAACGGGAGTTCCCCAACGCGCGGGCCTTTGTGTGCGCCGGTTGGGATACGGGTGAGTTGGAGTAACCGGAAGAAACTGCGCGCATGAACGCTCTCGTCCTCACCTCTCTGCAGGCCGCCAACGCGGACCCCACCATCCGGGCCATGGCCGACTATCTGACCCAGAAGCTCGGCCTGTCCGTCGCCTTTGCCAACGCACCCCGCTGGCAAGACCGGGAAGCGCTGTTCGACCGGAGCGACGCGCAGCTTGCCTGGCTCTGCGGTCTGGCCTACGCGGAGAAGCGGTACAGCCACGCCGCGCCCATCGAACTCCTGGCCGCGCCGGTGATGAACGCTCCCCACTACGCCGGGCGTCCGGTCTATTTCTCGGATGTGGTGGTGGGCGCGGATAGCCCCCTTCGCTGCTTTGCCGACCTGCGCGGGGCACGCTGGGCCTACAACAACCCCGGCTCCCATTCGGGCTATAACATCACCCGCTATCACCTGGCAAAGCTGGGCGAAGATGGCAGCTTCTTTGGCCGGGTGGTGGAATCCGGCAGCCACCAGCGCTCGTTGGCGCTGCTCCTGGCCGGGGAGATCGACGCCTCGGCTATCGACAGCACTGTGCTGGAGACCGAACTGCTTCTGCGCCCAGAGTTGGCCGGGCAGGTTCGCATTATCGAACGCCTCGGCCCCAGCCCTATCCCGCCGTGGGTGCTTCGCCGCGAAGTGTCGCCCATTCTCGCCGCCGAGATTCGTCGCTGCTTTGTGGAAATGAATAACGACCCCGCGGGCGCGGCTCTGCTGGCCCAGGCGCAGATGCTCCGTTTTGCCCCGGTGACGGACAGCGACTACGACCCCATCCGCCAGATGG
>JACQGT010000139.1 GCA_016199425.1 Chloroflexota bacterium | reverse complement strand
GGGCACCCGGCAGATTTCGCAGATTTTATCCGTGTCAATCTGTGTCCTTTTTGTAGGGCAGCCACATCAGATAAAAATCTCGACGCCCAGACGCTGTGCCCCGGCCAGAATGGCCTCGTATTGGCCGCGTTGGAAGGGGATGCCTCGCTCCTGGCGGATGGCTGCCGTGTCAAACTCCGGGTCGCCGGCCACCAACACCCGCTCGCCGCCTGGTGCGGTAGGGGTGGCGTGCAGGGTACGGATCATTTCGTCCATCATTGCTTTGAACTCTTCTACCGGGCGAAAACGGGCGATGTCCACGGCCATCGTCCAGGTCATGTTTTCGCCGCTCTGCAACTGGGCGCTGAAGCCGCCGCCAGAAAGCACGCCGCACAGAATGTCCACCATCACAGCCAGCCCGTAGCCCTTGTGCCCGCCTCCCTCGTGGGTGTTGCCCAGAGGCGTCTGCATCCACTCCCCCGCCCGATAGACAGGCGGCTCTGTAATCGGCTCGCCTGCGGCGGTGACAGCCCAACCGGTGGGAATGGGTACGCCCAGCCGGCGCGCCAGAGCGATTTTGCCGTTGGCGACCGTCGTTGTTGCCATATCCAAGAGGAAGGGGCGCTCCTGGCCGGCAGGCGCGGCAAAGGCGATGGGATTTGTGCCCAGGCGTGGGAGAGTTCCGTGGAGCGGGCGCATGGAAGGGGCGGCGTTGGTGATGGCCATGCCCAGCATATCCTGGGCCGCCGCCATCATCGGGTAGAAACCGGCCATCCCGATGTGGTGTCCGTTGCGCACGGAGACCATCCCGACCCCATAGGTCCGGGCTTTCTCGATGGACAACTGCATGGCCCGGTGCGCGGCGACAAAACCCAGGCCATTGCCGCAGTCGAGCAGGGCCGTCGTCTCCGATTCGCTGACAATCTCCAGACGCTGGGGAATGGTGTAGATGCCCTGCTCGATGGCCCCACAATAGTTGAGGATATTGCCCGCGCCGTGGGTGTCCACCCCGTGCAGGCTGGCGAAGGTGAGAATTTCGGCCACGATCTGCGCGTGCTCTGCGGGCACGGCCAGCGCCTGCAAGAGGGCTTCCATCTGGCGGCGAATGGCTTCGGCAGCCACCCACACGGCTTCCTGCTCAGGAACCTGTAAGAAATCAAATGCCATCGTCTACCTTTCCTCTCTGTCTTTGTAGGGCGGACTGACAGTCCGCCCTACGCTTGGGATTCTGTCGCGCTTTGGGCGGACTGTCAGTCCGCCCTACAATTTGGGCAAATTTGCCTCAGAGATTGTAACAGAGAGTGGTCTGCTCGAAAAGAGAGTTCAAAGGTAACTACGCAGCCAAGCAAAAGCGGACGCAGATCAAAAAGATTGAAAGGAAGATCAGCACAGATTTGGGATGGATTCAAGCCAAAATCTACGCAAGCAGCGGCCCGGGACGCGTGCGGCGCCAAGCTGGCCCAATACGAGGCAGAGATATTTGCCGAGCAGCGCAAACGTCAGCGCGAGTACGACGACAAGACAAAGCACGGCAGCAAACAGTCGGAGGTCGGCGGCGAAGATGTGCAGCTCGTCTGCCCGTAGGCAGAGCAGAGGATGGAAAAAGGGCTTGTCAAGAAATAAATTCCCGGTTTGGTCATCAGTTACCAGTGAGCAGTGACCTGGTTTCACTGATAACTGATAACTGCTCACTGACAATCGTCCCAGTTCTGTACACTTTGCACAA
This sequence comes from Chloroflexota bacterium, assembly GCA_016199425.1. Taxonomy (GTDB): domain Bacteria; phylum Chloroflexota; class Anaerolineae; order Caldilineales; family Caldilineaceae; genus JACQGT01. Next base: position 1,082 of record JACQGT010000139.1, on the reverse strand, counting down.
AACCCGTTGGGCAAAGTCTGTCTACCTGCGCCCTTCGCCGCCGACGCCGCTGGATGTACTCTGGTAGCCGGAAGTGGAAATCGGTCCACTTCCAGCGCTGCGCAGACAGGCGCAACAGGCAATCGGCTCGTGAGCAGCACTCCCCCGACTTATCAGCCGGCAGCCCGTTGCCCTGGACAGACTGTAGGAGGTATGCCATGCACTGGGAGACATTTGTATTGGCCCGGGCGGAATATGAGGAACGCGTCAACGACGCACTGGAGCGGGGCCGCATTCGTCGGTTGCGGGCGCGCACCTCTCCGGCCATCAGCCAGTGGGATCGACTGCTGGCCGGCGTGGGTCAGGGATTGGTAGCGTGGGGGTTGTGGCTGCAAGAGCGTGCCCGTCCCCAGCTTGCCCCCCTGCCGCCCACAGTTTCGCGCCAGAATGGATAGGAGAGAGGCAGAACTGAGCCAGGATTGTCCACTGGGCCACACGTTGGGAGCGAGGCCCAAGACCCTCCGGGACTGTGAACACGGTTGCGTCTGCTGGTCGCTGCTGCACAACGTGACAATCCCACCCCTGGCCAACGGAGGCCAGACGCGGGGAGCAGTGGTCCAGAGAAGAATCCGGGCAGAGTTAAGACCACAATCATAGAAAGAGGGAGTGCGCATGCCACAAACCTGCGCACTCCCTCTCTTTTTTAACCCTATGGGTGACGGGCTTGGGCTATACGCCGGCCCAGTCGCGCATCGTTCGACAGCCCCCCGTCGCTACTGCCCCAGGCGATGGGCCACGTCAATCGCCGTGCGGATGTTCTCCCAGTCGACGCCGCTGGGCAGGGTACAGTCGGCCCCCAGGAAGTAGCGGGCGGGCGCTTGCGCAACCAGCCCTGTGACTAGTGCTTCCACCTCCTGTGGCGTGCCAGAGGCGATCACGCCCTTGCGCTCGATACCGCCCATATAGGGCCGGGCAAAGTAGTCGGCGATCGCCTGCATACTCCGGGTTTCCTTGCCCAATTGCGGGCTACAGTTGACCAGATGGCCGGGGTAGTCCAAAAAAGGCTGCCAGTCGTCGTAGCCGCCGTGATAGTCGCAGATGTG
>JACQGT010000135.1 GCA_016199425.1 Chloroflexota bacterium | reverse complement strand
GGCGTGCCGGTCTCCTCCAGAATCATCACTTCTTCCACCCGGTAGTCAAATTCCTGGCCGCCCGCCCAGACTTTGGCGATGTCGCCGGGCTGGAGTTGGTAGAGCTTGCGAAAGACTGCGCCCTGAATGTTGTTGTGCCCGCTCAGAACCACATTGCCCGCCTGACCAGGCAGGGCGCTGTTTTTGTGCCAGCCCGCGGCAAAGTCAGCCACCTCCCACTGGCTGGCCGTCTGGCCGCTGGCCAGGGTCACGGACTGCCAGCCGACTTTGACCACATCCGCGTCCACGCCGATGGAAGGCAGGGCGATGCGCTGGGGTTGGTTGGCGGTATTTGCGCCCAGAGATGGGCCGAAAGGCGGCGGGTTGTTGGCGCGGGCAGGCAGCGCATCCTGGCCCGCGGGCAGGACACCGGGTATGTCAACGGCTGCGCTGCGGGCCTGGCTGCACCCGGTTACGAGAACGAGGCACAGCCCGAAGACGCAAAACAACAAGCCATATTTCTGATCCGTCCAAATTAGCTCAATCCGGTTCATCCGCATTCTATTTTTATCCCCAACTTTATCCCCAGTCGCCTGCTTCTTCGATGGCGCGCAGACCGGCCAGGGGTGTGATTGCTTCCTGGCCGGGCGGCGCGGCTTTGACAGCTTCGATGCGCTCGATCAGCCGCTCCCGCTGCAACTGGGCCAATTCCTCCAGCGCCACCTGCCAGAGAAAAGCGTGGCTGAAGCGGTAGCGGTGCAGCGGCGTCGGGCGTACTTGCGATCCGTCCACCCCCGCTGCATTCTCTCCTGCATTTTCTCCTGCCACTTCGACCACCAGACCCCGATTCATCCAATTGCTCAGACAGATTTCCACCCACTCGTTCGGCTCTGCCGAGACGCGGGTCAACAGGGCCAGGTCAAACTCCCGGCCCAGCACCGCGGCCACCTGGAGCAGCCGCCGGGCGCGGGGATTGAGCCGCGAGAGCCGATTCTCCATCACCGCGGCCACCCCCGGCGGCACAGGCACACCGTTGCCCAGCAACTTGCTCAATTGTCCGCTGTCCAGCCGCCATTCGTCGTTTTCCTCGCTCAAAATGTGCCGATTGCCCAGCTCCACCAGCAGCTCTTCCAGCACATACGGGTTGCCTTCGCAGCGTTCGATAGCGTAGCGGCCCAACTGTCCCAACTGGGGTGCGGTCAAGCCCTGATAGCGGCGCAGAATTTGCAGCAGACTCTCGCTGCTGAGGGGGTGGAGTTGGTGGCTGGCCAGATGTCCTTCCCGGATCAGCACATTGCGCCAGAGGACCAGCGGGTGATTGGGCGTCGTCTCTTCCCGGCGATAGGCGCAGACAAACCAGATGGGCTTGAATTGCAGACGGTGGAAGAGATAGCGCAGCAGGTCCAGTGTGGTCTGATCGGCGTCGTGGAGATCGTCGAGAAAGAGAACCATCTCCCGCTCGTGGGCGATGGCGGCTTCCAGGAATTGGGCCACGGCCTCAAAGAGCCGGTGGCGGGCTGTGGTATCCTCGTCCAGAGAGGGGTGGACAACTTTGCGCTGGATCTGCACCTCCGGCCAGAGCCTGGTCAGCTCGGCCAGCCAGCTATCGGCCACCTCCACCCGGCCCACCACCCCCTGCTGGGGATGAAAGAGGGGGCGCAGGGCTTCGACCAGCGGCTCGTAGACCAGCCCCGTGCGGTAGTTATAACAGCGGCTGCGCAGGGTGTGCGCGCCCAGACCGCCTGTGTAGGCCAGCACATCCTCAATCAGCGCGGTCTTGCCCACGCCCACTGACCCTTCCAGCAGCGTGAATTTGCCCGCGCCCCGGCGCGCCGCCTCCCATTGGCGCACCAGCCACGTATGCTCCTCACCCCGCTCCAACAGGGGCAGACGGGGCTGCACGGGGCGCACTGTGCTGGTGAGGGCGTCGTTTAGCTCTTCGATCTGATGGCGCAGGCTCTCGGTTTCGGGGCTGGGCTGCACGCCCAACTCTTCGGCCAGCACCCGGCGGCTGCGCTCGTAATGGGCCAGGGCCGCGCTGCGCTGGCCGCTCAGATGGAGCAGCAGCATCTTCTGGCGGTGGGCATCCTCCTGCCAGGGTTCCAGAGCCAGCAGCCGATTGACGTGGCGCAGGGCCGCTTCGTATTCGCCCCGGGCTGTGTGGTGTTCGATGAGAGTGTGGTAGATTTGGCCGACCCGCCGCCGCCATTCTTCCCGCTCGGTGGTCAACCAGTGGTCAAATTCCGGGCAGTCGTCCAGGCCGATGTCTTCCAAAAAGTCGCCCCGGAAGAGTTCGGTGGCCGCGGCCAGGGAGTGAAACTGGTCCGAGCGGGCCAGCCGCTGCATCTGCACCGTATCCATCCACAGCCGCTCGTCGCCGCGAAAGAAGACTGTGCGCCGGTCGGCTTCCAGGCTGTTGGGCAGCTCCTGGCCGATGTTGTGCAGCACCCGGCTCAGATTGCCCCGCCCCCGGCTTTCTGGTTTGTCGCCCCAAAAGAGCGCGGCCAACTCCTGGCGGGCCACCGGTTTGCCCTGGCTGCATAGATAGCAGAGCAGGGCCAGCGCCTTGCGCGACTCCAGCCGCCCAATAGCTCTGCCGTTGCGCTCGATTTGAATGGGGCCGAGGAGTCGGATGTGGATGTGATCCGGGTGGGAGCGGCCTAACTCCTCACTCGGGCGCAAAGTTGCCATAGATCATCGGAGGATAGAAACGGTTTCGTTGTGCGCGTAGCCGGATTACCTGATTTGCCAGCAAATCCAATTCGTCCAAACCCAACTGGGGCAGACTGTCAAGGAGAACGTCAAAGGGGGCTTCGGTCTGAATCTGAAGAGTAGTCATATTTCTTATTGTACCATCTGTGATCCGACGGAGCAACGCCTCTCAAAGTGCGCGATGCCGCGACCAGCCTGAGCGTCGGTTCGCCGTCCGCTGTCTGTCGTCTGCGGTTTAAGAAAGCTGCGGCACCAACGGTCTGCCCGGTACCAAATCACCCGAGTCGTCGATGCGCTGCCAGGGGTAATAGATCCAATCGTCGGTGATCTCGGCGTAATAGTCCGGCTCGTCGTCCTTGAAGAGGCTGCGGTTCTGCTTCCAATGCAGCACAGCCGTCTCTGGGTAGCCGCCCGCGGCTGCAATGCGGCTGGCGACGGTGACAATCGTCCGCCCCCGGTCCCACACATTGTCCACCACCAGAATCTTCTTCCCCTGCAACAGCCCTTCTGTGGGAAACTGCTGGAAACGGGGCCAGCTCATCTCGGCGCGCAGGGTCGAGTCCTGCCCAAAGACCACCGACGCGGTGAGCACGTCCTTCATCTTCAGCGCTTCGGCGATCATCCCGCCGGGAATAATACCGCCCCGGGTGATGAGCAGCAACGAATCGTAGGGGGTGTTGAGTTGCATCACCACTTTGCTGATCAACTCTTCCACATCTTGCCAGGTCAAATATACATTCGCCATACAGGGGTCTCCACAACTGAACGAAACTGCGAAGTCACTCTAACCACGAAGTACTTCTGCCGCAAAGGTGTGAGAACACGGATTACAGAATTTGCGGATCAGAAATCGGTAAATTCTGTAATCCGTGTTCTCAACATATTTTCTCGGTTCACTTTACGTTTGTCAGGGCCAGGACCACCCCAGCCGCCGCGGCCTGCGCACCCAAATCTGCCCGGCGCTGGGAGACGGGTGGCCGGAAGTACAATCCGCTCCCTGCGGGTACGTCGAACAGAGAATCGCTGGTTGCGACAGCCGTCCCTGCCGGCGGGGTGTAGCGCAGCCCGTAGCGCCCCGGCCCAATCCCCCACAGGCGGAACTCACCGATCCCGTCGCTGACCGTCTGTGCCACCACCGCGCCGCTCTCGTCCACCAGTTCCACACCCACCCCGGCCATCTGCACGTCCCCGCCGATCCATCCCGCGCCGTCGGGACGCAGGGTCAACACCAGCGGGTCGTGATCGGATGCGTGATAGATCGTCGCCGGGTCCATCTCGGCGTAGATCGGAAAGTCGGCGTTGATGTGCAGGGGATCGATGCCGGCAAAGGCGCTCTGCATCCCCCGGCTGTAGAGGATGTGGTCCAACGCCTGGCTGCCCCCGTTGAAAATGTAGGTATAGCGGTCGGCGGGCGAGAGATTGTCGAAGCCTTGCAGTAGGCTGGGGGATGTCTGCTCCTGCAAAATCCGCACCGGTCCGCTCGCGTAATAGTCGTTGAGATCGCCCAGAACGACGACGTGGGCCTCCGGGTCTGCATCCAGCCGGGCCTGCACCAGCGCGGCCACGTGTTCGGCCTGGTAGGTGCGCCGTACGAGATTGTTGCTCTCGTCGCCGCTCTTGCTCTTCCAGTGATTGACGATGACAGTCAGCGGGTAGGGAGCACCCCACGGCCCGTCCACCTCCACGTCCACCACCAGCGGTGGGCGGTTGAAGAAGGGGAATTGCCGGGGTGGGCAGACGCCCGCCATAAAGCGCAGGCCAAAGGTGAAGCGGGAGCAGCCCTGCGCCGATTCCGCGGCCACAACCGTCACCCGGTCTGTGCGCGCCAGCAGGCTGTTGGTGAGGGGGAATTCCGGGTCGCCGCTGTTGGGTCCTTCGATAGCGACGGATGTGTACGGCAGGCCGAACTCGTCGCTGAGCAGTTGGGCCAGATTGGCCGCGTCGTTGGGCGTGCCTGTCTCTTGCAGGCCGATGATTGTGCAGCCATCCAGCCCTTCGGCAATGGCGACGGCCCGTTTGCGGATCTGCTGCTGATAATCCGCCGCGTCCGGGTGCTGATCCCGCCCCCGGCCCAACCCCAGCAGATTGAAGGTACAGACGGTGAAGGCGTCCTCCGGCGTGGCGGGCAGGCTATCCACCACCGCCGTCCCAGGTTCTACCGTCACCTCTGCGCCTGGGAGGAGCATCAACTGGTACTTGCCGAAGTTGTAGTCCAACACAGCCAGAACCGGGCTGTCGGGTGTGGACGCGGCTACTGTCAACCGGTCGCCCCAGGCCGCATCGGGCAACTCGGCTCCGAGCGCACCACTGAG
>JACQGT010000129.1 GCA_016199425.1 Chloroflexota bacterium | reverse complement strand
TACTTATGGTTAATCAACACTTCGTTTTATCGGGGTTTATTTAATGTTGGGGGCGAAAGCTTCTGTTTCCGGTATTCGACCAGATGATCGCCGGCCTTGCCGAGTGGTGCTGGTCGATTCCCGGAATCGCCTGCCCCGAAACTGAAGTACACCCGCAGTCGCGGACACAGGGCAATCGCGTGTTCGCCGATCGACCGACAAATTGATAGCCATCCGATTAGTTGGTAGAGTGTCAGAAATTGTACAATAGCTATAGATGTTCAGATACTATTTCTCTGTAGGGGCGCAGCAAGCTGCGCCCCTACAGAGAAAATCTTTAGCTGAAAAACGATTGAATCCGCCTGGTAGACAGGAGAACCGATGTCCCCCCACATCCGTCGTCTACAATCCATTGCACTGCTGGCGCTGCTCGTCTGTCTGCTGGCGCTGCCGCTCGTCGCCCACGCCCAGGAGAAATCCCTGGTCTGGGAACGCTTCGACGTGGACATTCTGGTCAAGAGCGATGGCACGTTCGACGTAGCCGAGCATCAGCGCATCCGTTTCACCGCCGGCACTTTTACCTTCGGCTACCGGGAAATTCCGGTCAACAACTTCAACTTCATCGACAACTGGGCCATGACCGACAGCAGCGGTAACAGGTATCGGTTGGTTTCTGGCGGCTCTCAGCCCTATACCTTCACTGTGGATGACAGCGGCTACCGCTACGTCATCCGCTGGTACTTCCCCCCGGTTGCGGATACAAGCGAAACCTACTCTCTCAGCTACACCGTCCACGACGGGCTGCGTTTTTACGACGGCGGCGACCAGCTCTGGTGGAAGGCCATCTACAGCGACCGCAGTTTTCCTGTGCTGGACGGGCGGGTGAACGTCTTCACCCCCGCCGAAATCCAGGAGTGGGCCGCCTACATCAACGGGCGGGACGCCACGGATTCGGCCTCGGCCACTGTGCTGGAAGGGCGCAAGACAATTGTCTTTGACCTGGACCGGCGGCTCAACAGCGGCCAGGATTTTGAAGTGCGGGTGCAGTTTCCCCACGGCAGCGTGGCGGGATCGGTGCAAAATTGGCAGGCTCGCGCCGATGAGGAGGTCGCTGCTCGTGAAGCGGAGCAAGCCTATCGGGACACCTGGGGGCCGCTTGCCACTCTGGGCTTTGGCGCGCTGGGCGCGCTTTTTCTTTTCGGCGGCCCGGCCCTCCTCTACCTGCTCTGGTATAAATTGGGGCGGGACAAACCGGTCGATATTGTCGCCGACTACCTGCCCGAACCCCCAGACGATCTGCCGCCGGGTGTGGCCGGTGTGCTGTTGGATGAACAGGCGGATATGCAGGATATCGTTGCCACACTGGTAGACCTGGCCCGGCGCAAGGCGATCAGCATTACCGAGGAAAAAAAGGGAACGTTCTTTACCTCCACGGATTTTGTCTATCGCCGGGAACGGGACGACGTGGCGCTCACCGGATTTGAATCCCAGCTACTTACCAGTATTTTTGGCAAGAAGGATGAGGTTGAACTTTCTGACCTGAAGAACAAATTCTATAACAAAATTCCAAAGCTGAAGAAGGCACTCTATGAAGATGTGACCGCTCGGCAGCTTTTCCTGCGCAACCCGGAAAGCGTGCGCAACCAATACGGCTGTCTGGGTGTGCTACTCCTGGCTCTTGCCGGGGTCGTGGGTATCGCACTCGTAGGTGTCTTTGGCGACTTGACCGCGGCCGCCTTTTTGCCCGGCTTTGGGATGGGTGTCACCGCTTTTGGCTTTCTGATTCTCTCCCGCTTTATGCCCAAAAAGACCGATGGCGGCTCGGAGAGCGCGGCCCGCTGGCAGGCGTTCAAGCGCTATTTACAAGACATCGACCGCTACACGGACCTGGAAGCCCAGAAGGAAATCTGGGACCGCTGGCTGCCCTACGCCATCGCCTTTGGCGTGGACAAGAGCTACATTCGTAAGTTCGAGAAGGTGGACGCGCCCGCGCCGGGCTGGTACATCCCCAACCCGACCCTCTACGGACCCTATCGCCGCTGGTATTACGGCGACGGCGGCCCAGGACCTGTGGTCTCCGAAACCGGCGGCGGATTGGGCAAGCTGGCCCGCCCCGGCAGCGAAGGGGGCAGCCTGGGCGGTGGTCTCAGCGACGCCAGCCGTGGCCTGGGCAACAGTCTGAGCAGTATGAGCGCGGGTTTGGGCGCGATGCTCACCAGCGCCAGCAGCACAATGACCAGCCGCCCGGCTAGTTCGTCCTCTTCCGGCGGCGGCTGGAGCGGCGGCGGCTTCTCCGGCGGTGGCGGTGGCGGCGGCGGCGGTGGCGGTGGCGGGTTTGGATAAAAAGTGGGATGATGAGATGATAGGATTAGAAAAGAGAGATTGGAGATTAGCGATTGGAGATTGGTTTGAGCGAATCTCCCAATCTCCAATCGCTAATCTCTCCTCTCCCCATCATCCCAAAGGAGTCTGTTATGCGCGGAGGCGGTCGCATTGCCGGTCTAGTCATTATTGCTATCGCGGTCCTGCTCTTTCTGGGCTGGTCGGCCACAGTCATTGCGTCGGGTGCGAACGCAGGCGGAATGGTGCTGGGCATATTTGTCGCCCTGCTCGTCTGCGCGCCGCTGGCGGGTGTGGGTCTCTATTTGCAGCGCCAGGGCAGCCAGGAAGATAGCCAGTTTGCCCAGGCGGAGCAGGAGAAGAAGCTGCTCAATATGGTTTTGACCCAGGGACAGGTCACTATCTCCGAAATTGTCGTTGCTTTGCAGCAGCCCACCGACGCGGTGGAGGAGATGATCCGCAATCTGGTGGGCAAGCAGTTGTTCAGCGGCGCCATCAACTGGGATAAAGGCGTACTCTACAGCGTTGAGAGCCAGAAGCTGACCGACGGCAAAAAATGCCCCAACTGCGGCGGCGAAGTGGCTTTTGCCGGCAAAGGGCTGATCGAATGTCCCTGGTGTGGCAGCGAAGTTTTCTTGACCAAACGGGCCGCGGCCACTACGTCCAGTGAGCAGTAATCAGTTATCAGTTCGTCGTAACGATCACTGATAACTGATTACTGCTTACTTTCGCCTCATCCGTTATTTTCCACTTGTAATATCACAAGCACAAACTACGGAATCAAAGGAGACTCACATGACCAATCCGTTTGTGGACAAAGCCAAAGCCGATATGAGCACAATCGAGCGGCTGTTGAAAGGGCTGCCGATTGTGCGTGGCTATGTGGACAAGGAGCTGCGCCGGGAGGCTGACTACCGCCTGCGCCAGACCATCGCCGGCACGCTGGAAGCTGAAAAGCAGCGTATGTATGACCTGCAAAAGAAGCTGCTGAAGGGTGGCGGCCTGCTCTATATGGACGATTTGGACAGCGCTGTGACCCGTGTGCAGAAGCTGGCCGACCGGGTGAAGACCGCCAGTTATGGTTTTGCCGGTCTGCTGGACGCGGTGAAAATCCGGGAAGATCAACTCGACGCGCTGCACCGCTTCGATGTGGGTCTGGCCGCCCGCACCTACGAAGTGCAAAAGGCGGTGGATGGGTTGGGCAGCGCTGTGGAGCAGAAGAACGGCATCGGCGACGCCATTGATAGCCTGACCGCAAAGCTGGCCGAACTTAACCGGCTCTACGACGCCCGCCACAAGGCCGTGGAAGACCCGGACGCGCTGGCCGCCGCGCCCGTCGTCGAGAAAGAGTGGATGGATGCTGCGGACAGAGCCGCCAATGCAGAGGCTGCCGACGGCGCAGGCGAGGAAAAAGAAGGATTCTTCAAACGGATTTTTGATCGGGATGACAAATAGCGACTGGCGATCAGCGACTGGCGATTGGGGCAGACGGTTCTCCCGGTCGCCAGTCGCTGATCGCAGATCGCTTCTACCACAGGGAGACTATTCTATGCCACGAATTATCGACGTTATCGACGCCCCGGATCAGGGGCCAAACGACCTGGTGATGCGCAAGCCGGAGATCGGCGCGGGCGATTTCCGCTTTGGCAGCCAGGTGATTGTGCGGGAAAGCCAGCGGGCCGTCTTCTACCGGGACGGCAAATCCCTGGACACTTTCGATCCGGGCCGCCACACCATCACCACCGCCAACCTGCCCATCCTCTCCAGCCTGCTGCGTCTGGGCGCCGGCGGCAGGGACATCTTCACCGCCGAAGTCTATTTTGTGAATATGCGGGAGTTCACCGACCAGAAGTGGGGCACGCCCGAACCCATCTCTCTGCGCGACACGGACCTGGGGCTGGTACGTGTACGGGGGTTCGGCCAGTACACAATGCAGGTGGAAGACCCCAAGCGCTTCGTGGACCAATTTGTGGGCACCCAGGGCGTCTACCGCACCGCGCAGATCAACGACTATCTGCGCGGCGTGGTCATCAGCCGCATGACCGACGTGCTGGGCGAGAATATGACCAGCATTCTGGACCTGCCCCGGCTCTTTGACGAGCTGAGCGCGGCCATGCGCGCCGCTCTGCAAGAAGACTTCTCGGCTATGGGCATCTCCCTGCGCCAATTCCGCGTCGTCTCCATCAGCCCCACCGAAGAGACAGCCAAGGCCATCGACGAGCGGGCCAGTATGGGCGCGATTGGGGATATGAGCGCTTATATGCAATTCAAGACCGCCCGTGCCATCGGCGACAGCGCGCAGCAGGAAGGTTCCGGTGGAGGCGAAGGGCTGGGCATGGGCGCTGGTCTGGGTATGGGTATGGGTATGGCCGGGATGATTGCCCAGGCTATGGGCCAGGGCCAACAGCAGCAGGCCGCACCCCAGCAGAGCGTAGGTGCGGCATCCGCCCCAGCGGTAATGACGCTGGAGGAGGCCGCGGCCTATCTGAAGGTAGGAACTGCCGACGTCGAATCGCTCATCACCGACGGTTCCATCCCTGCCAAGAAGATCGGCAGCCAATACCGGATCAGCAAGAGCGCGATTGACGCATATCTGGCGAGCTGATGTAAAAACAAGAACACGGATCACGGAATTCACGGATTGAATCTGTAAGTCCAGTGAAAAAAGGGGAATTCCACAGCGGAGGCGCGGAGTGCGCGGAGGAATTCAGGAGAAAATCTCCGCGTGTCTCCGCGCTCCCCGCGTCTCCGTTGTGTATTCTCTTTGGCTTTTTGCAGTAGAGTCATCTGAGTCTTCTGTGAAATCTGCATCAAGCAGAAACGAGAAACGTGAGATCGGACTTCGATCTCACGTTTCTCGTTCCGTTCTGTTATTCTGTTATCTGTGAAAATCGGTTCAGTCCGTGGAATCCGTGTTCTTCCCTTCTTCCCGTCCCGAAACCTGCTTCTTCACTTCCTCGACAACCTGCCGTCCCTTCTCCGCCATCTCCTGCACACCGGCTTCGATGACGGCTTTTGGCTCCGCATCCAGGTTGTTGGAACGGGGCACGATGGCCCAGAAGAGCAGGTAGAGCAGGCCAGGGCTGCCAAAGCCGAGCAGAAATGCCCCGGCAAAGACCAGCCGCACAATCGTCGGGTCCATCTCGAAGTAGTCGGCCAGACCGCCACACACACCGGCGATCATCCGGTCACTGTCACTGCGTATCAGTCGCTTTTTCATTGTTGCGTCTCCTCGATCTGATTCAATCCATTTGAACTGCATTCAAACTACAATACGAGATGAGGAAGAAAAGGTTTCTGGAAACGTAGGCGGTGGCTATGGGTTGTGCGGAATGTGGTAGAATAGGGGGCGTCGTTCTCGACGATTTCATCGAAAGGTTATCCGCCTGATGACCCCCAAACCCAACTTCCTGGCCGACCTGCGCACCCGCATCCACCAACACGCGGAGCAGGTGCAGAGTGTCTTCCTGGAACTGGGCGACGCCCGACTGAATCCGCCCAATCCGTTCGATCCGCGCTCTATTCTGACCGCTGAAAGGCGCATCCGCCCCCACGTGGCCGAGACGCCGCTGCTCCCATCACCGGTGCTGTCGGAGCAAACGGGCGCGTCGGTCTTTCTGAAGCTGGAAAACCGGCAGACCACCGGTTCCTTCAAATTGCGGGGCGCGACCAACAAACTCCTCGGCCTGTCCGCGGCGCAGAGGAGGCGGGGCATCGTCACCGCATCTACGGGCAATCACGGGTTGGCCGTGGCCCACGCGGTTTCCCAGTTGGGCGTGACCGCCACAATTTTCATGCCGGAAGATGCCTCGCAGCGAAAAGTAGCGAAGCTGCGCAACTACGACGTGGAACTCCGTTTCATTCCCGGCGACGCGGTGAATGCTGAGATGACCGCCCGCCGTAGCGCCGACGAGACGGACCGGCTCTTCGTCTCCCCCTACAACGACCCGGAGATTGTCGCCGGACAGGGAACGGTTGCCGTGGAGATGTTGCGCCAACAGCCCGAATTAGACGCAGTTTTCGTATCCGTGGGCGGCGGCGGGCTGATGGGCGGGATCGGGAGCTATTGCAAAGACCTGCCAGGTTTCGGAAAACCTGGCAGGTCTTCTCCCATTCAGGTCGTCGGCTGTCTACCTGAGAATTCGCCGGTGATGCTGGAATCCGTGCGGGCCGGGTGCATTGTGGAGATGGACGGGCTGCCCACCCTCTCCGACGGCACAGCCGGGGGCATCGAAGCGGACGCCATCACCTTCGATCTCTGCCGCGGTTGCGTGGACGAGTGGCTGACCGTCAGCGAGGCTGCGATTGCTGACGCAATACGCTTGATTTATCGCGAGGGTGGGGAAGTGATCGAAGGCGCGGCGGGTGTGGCCGTGGCCGCTCTGCTGCAAACCGGTCAACGCTTCGTTGGACAAACCGTCGCCGTCGTCATCTGCGGCGGGAATATCGACGACGGGCGCTTCCAGGAGATTGTCGGCGCGAGATAGGTACGTATTGCGTATTTCGTATTCCGTAATGCGTATTCCCTCGCACGAGTGTCCGGTTCAAGCGAGAGATGCTGGGGTTCGTTACAACAAACACAACTCCCTTCGACGCGCAAAACGCCACTACCTACTCCGTACGGCGAAAAGATCGACCCTTCGACAGGCTCAGGACACCGCGT
>JACQGT010000128.1 GCA_016199425.1 Chloroflexota bacterium | reverse complement strand
GTGGGGGGAGTGGACCACATTTTCCCGGCCCAACAGGGGATCGTCTAGGGGCAGCGGCTCCACATCAAAGACATCCGCGGCCAGGGAAAGCTCGTCCGCCAGGACCCGGGCGCGCAGGGTGGGCATATCACAGATGTTTGCTCGCGTCGCCAGCACCACCAGACAGCCTGTGGGCAGCGCCCGGATGTGTTGGGCGGTCACCAGCCCCCGGGTCGAATCGGTCAGGGGAAGCATCGGCGCGAAAATCTCCGCATCCTCCACCAGCCGCTCCAGATGCCACTCCCGCCGCGAGCCGGCCCGGTGAAAGGCAGGCTCCCCCGCAAAGGGGTCCCAGACGGCCACGTCCGCGCCCAGCATTGCGACGAAACTGGCGTAGCGGCTACCGATATTGCCCGCGCCCACAATGCGCACCCGCTTGCCCGCCACCGTCCCGTTTGTGAAACGGGAATCGTCCCCGTACTGCTGCCCCCGTTGCCCGGCCAGCCCGATGCCATCCGCCGGTCGATAATCCCAGGGCGACTGATCCGTAAGTATCTGGCGGTGTAGCTGGGGAATACGGCGCAGCCCGCAGAGGGTCAACGCCAGCGCGTATTCGGCTACACTTTCACCCCAAAAGCCTTCGCTGAACTGGCGATAGACCGTCACCCCCCTGGCCGCGAAAAGCTCCCCCGCGACGCCTCCATAGGCTTCCTGACAGCCCACCTCTTCCAGGGACGAAAATTTCTTCACACAGCTTTCCGTCACAGCCACCCCCAGAACAACCATCCGCTGCACCGACGCGGGATTGGGAGCCACATCCCCCAGCGGGCGCGTCTCGTCCGCGGCCAGGCGCAGGAAAGTGACCAGCCCTTCCGCCTGCCAGCGGGCGTGAAGCGCGTCGGCAGCCCAGGGCCAGACGCCGTCAAATCTGGGGTGGACGACAATCAGACTGGTCATTGCAGAATCTCTCCTGAAAGAATAGTTACATCAGATCAGCCCGCTGCCCATACCCAACCCAATGGCGATGAGCAGCACGCCCACAATCACCTGCACGCCGCGCAGGGTCACTTTTTTGAGCAGGCGGGCGCCGATAAACGAACCGATGAAGGCGGCCACCGTCGCGGCAATCACCAGCCCGGCCATCTCCCCCGACGCCTGGGCGAAACGCACACCGTAGAAGGCAAGACCGTAGACCAGCAGCCGGGCCACATCCACAATCACCGCCGAGACCACACCCGTTCCCACAAAGGCCTCTTTGCTCAGCCCCAGTTTGATTAGAAAAGCCGAGCGCAGCGCGCCCTGATGCCCCGACAGACCGCCAAAGAAGCCCGACAGCGCGCCGCCAGCCGCCAGATATTTGCGGTCGAAGGCCAGTTTGTCGCCGGCTGGGGACAATTCTAGCACGGCAAAGGCGATGATGACCAGACTGATCACCAGCTTGACCAGCGTAACCGAATGCTCCTGTCCGCCCAGGGCGTAGGAGAGCAGGGGCGGGACATCTGCAAAGAGATTGAGCAGGGCCGCGCCCACAATCGCAGCCAGTGCACCAGGGAAGGCGAAGCGTAGAACCACACGCCAATCGGCGTTTTTTCCCAACAGACCCACTTTGAAGAGGTTGTTGGCCAGATGCACAACTGCAGTGGCAGCCACAGCCACCGGCAGGGGGAAAAAGAGAGCAAAGGCGGGCATCAGCAGTGTGCCCAGCCCAAAGCCTGAAAAGAGCGTCAACGCCGCCACCAGCAGAGCAACTCCACAAATAATCAGATACGGAACCATCGCCTATTCTCCTTCTTCGGGTATGATGCGTCCTTCATCCATTTCTGCCAACAGTTCGCGCATACGGGCCTGGGCTTCGAGCAGGGCCGCCTGCCCTGTCTCTGTGGCCCGGTAATACTTGCGCGCCTTGCCGTTGACCACCCGCTTCTCCGCGGCCAGCCACCCCGCCTTCTCCAGCTTGTGCAACAGAGGATAGAGCGTGCCTGGGCTGAGACTGTAGCCGTGGCTCTCCAACTCCTGAATCAGGGCCAGGCCATAGACTGCCTGCCTCGTGGCGTGGTAGAGGATGTGCAGTTTGATCAACGCCAGGGAGATTTCTCGAATCATCAGCAGATCCAATCCGTATTATCGAAATTCGTTATCGAAATACGATATTATACCGTTCGGCGTCTGCTGTCACCCGTCAGATGGATAGCTTATTTGCTTTCCGATGGCCGTACTATCCAACTGACCAGTACCACTACTGGACCCACGCACCGGGATTCCGCGTCGGTGTGGCGTATAATATACGGAAGAATCGGCGTTGGACCGCGTCCGTGTGCGTTCCCAGTCTGCGCTCGCCCTGAACAATGAACTGTCATACCGAAGTAGACACAACCAGAGTGGATGAAGCGCCGGTCATCCTCGTCGGCAACCCGAACGTAGGCAAATCGGTGCTCTTTGGCGCGCTGACCGGGCGCTACGTGGCGGTCTCCAACTATCCGGGCACAACCGTCGAAATCGCCCAGGGCAGCTTCACCCCCAACGGCCATCCCCGCCCCCTCATCGATACCCCCGGCATTCAGAGCCTCATCCCCTTCTCCGACGACGAGCGGGTAACCCGGGATATTCTGCTGGAGAGCCGCGCCCCGGTCATCGTGCAGGTCATCGACACCAAAAATCTGCGCCGGGGTCTGCTCATCGCGCTGGAATTGGCGGAGAGCGGTCTGCCTCTGGTGGTCTGCCTGAATATGGCCGATGAGGCCCAGGCCCGGGGCATTCGGGTGGATACGGGGCGGCTGGCCGAAGCGCTGGGCGTGCCGGTGATTTCCGCTGTTGCTGTGCAGGGCCAGGGGGTCTCTGAATTGACGGATGCACTGGAGCAGGCCCGATCGGCCACCTGTCAGACCAGCTACACCCAACCCATTGAGGAGGCCCTCTCCGCGATCGGCGAACTTTTGCCAGTCGCGGCCATCTCTCCCCGCTCCCTGGCGCTGATGCTGCTGGCCGGCGATGACGCTCTGCTGCGCCGGTTGAACCTCTCCCTCGCTGCGGCGGTTGCCGTGCAGGGCATTCGGCAGGCAACAGAGAAGGCGGTGGGCCAGCCTCTGATCTTTGCCATCAACCGGCAGCGTATGCGCCGGATTGAGGAGATTCTGGCCGCGGTGATGGAGCGAACAGCCGCCCGGCCCACTATTGCTACTCTCCTCGGCCACTGGGCTGTACACCCGGTCGCGGGCTGGCCGATCCTTCTGATCGTTCTCTACGCGGTCTACCGCTTTGTCGGCGTCTTCGGCGCAGGCACACTGGTCGATCTGCTGGAAAGCCGTGTTTTTGGCGAATGGATAATGCCCTGGGTAATCGGTCTGGTAGAGTTCGTGACACCCCGCGGCCTGATCCGGGATTTTCTGGTAGGCGAATATGGACTCTTTCCCGTGGCCCTCACCTACAGCTTCGCCATTGTCTTGCCTATCGTCGCCACCTTCTTCCTCACCTTCAGCCTGTTGGAGGATTCTGGCTATCTACCTCGGCTGGCGGTTGTGCTGGACCGGGCCTTTCGCTGGATGGGACTGAACGGCAAGGCTGTGCTGCCAATGATTCTGGGGTTGGGCTGCGATACAATGGCGACGATGACCACCCGAATACTGGAGAGCCGCAAAGAGCGCATTCAGGTGACGCTTCTGCTGGCGTTGGGGGTGCCCTGTTCGGCCCAACTGGGCGTCATTCTGGGGATGATCGCCGGGCTGGGGGCAAAAGCCACGGCCATCTGGGCCGGAGTGATTGTGGCTACGCTACTGGCGGTCGGCTATCTTTCAGCCCGTCTCCTACCCGGCGAACGGTCGGATTTCATCCTGGAATTGCCGCCCATGCGTATGCCCGCGCTGGGCAATATCGCGCTGAAGACGGCAGCCCGGATGGAGTGGTATCTGAAGGAAGTCGTTCCTGTCTTTGTGGCGGGGACGGCTGCTCTCTTTGTGCTGGACCGGCTGCGCATCCTCGGCCTGTTGGAGCGTCTGCTGTCGCCCCTGATTGTGGGCTGGTTGGGTTTGCCGGCCCAGGTGACTGACGCCTTTCTGGTTGGCTTTCTGCGCCGGGACTACGGCGCGGCGGGTCTCTTTGCCATTGCCAGAGACGGCGGTCTGGACCCAATCCAGATTGTCGTTAGTCTGGTGGTCATCACTCTCTTTATGCCCTGTATCGCCAATCTGCTGATGATTGTCAAGGAGTACGGCACGCGCACCGCGATTGCCGTGACAGCGGTCGTCTTCCCCCTGGCGTTTCTGATCGGTGGGGCGTTGAATGCCGTCTTGCGCGCCTTTTCCGTTGCTCTTTGAGTGCGCCGATTTTCGCGGACTGAATCCGTGCAAATCCTTCTAATCCGTGTAAATCCGTGTGCTTTAGTTCAGAGCAGGAGTTTTGCCATGCGTTGCCAACTGTGCGGCTACGAATTTGAGATCACCTCTCTGGCCTGTCACGCCAACTGTCCGCTGGGCAGCCACTGCCATCTGATCTGCTGCCCTCATTGCGGCTACCAGGCCGTAGACGAATCGAAGAGCCGATTGGCCGGCTGGATCGGGCGCATCCTGCCTGCCCGCGCCCAGCCGGAGAATGCCCGTGCCCGCGCCCGCAAAGTCGTCGAAGAGAAGCTTGTGCCGCTGAGCCATATCCCCGACGGCGCGCAGGTGGAAGTCTGCTCACTGGACGAGATGCCGGCCCGGCGGCTGGCCCGGCTCAGCGTCTTTGGCCTGCTCCCCGGCAGTTGGGTGACGCTAGTCCAGCGCTATCCGGCCCCGGTCCTGCGCATCGGCGAGACCGAACTGGCCCTGAGTACGGACATTCTGGACCAGATTTGGGTGCGGCCCGAAACAGCACCGACGCCGTAACTACTTCGCCAATAT
>JACQGT010000127.1 GCA_016199425.1 Chloroflexota bacterium | reverse complement strand
TTTTTGTGGCTATGCCACCTTATGCAATACGCAATACGTTTTAGCTCGTCACCCGATACGTCCACGTCCCCTTCTGCGCCGGGTTTTTGGCCGTCAGCACCACCCGGTAGAGTTCCGTTCCCCACGTGCCGCCCATCCGTTCGTCGGTCAGGGGAATCGTCTCCACAACAGCGGTGAAGACCGCCGGGTCGTATTCCACCTGCCCGACGCCGGAAACCCGCCCGTCCAGAGTCGCCCGTTCACGCAGGGAGACAATCCCCAGCTGGCTCACATCCACCGCGCAGGGGGTGACCAGAGAGACCGTCACTTCCCCGGCGGGTGCTGTGAGCGCGTAGTCGTCGCGGATGGTCACACCCGCGCCCCGCTCCAGGCGCACGCTGCGCCGCCAGGCAGCGATCTTCGCCTCCGCCGGATAGCTTCCGGCAATCTCCAGAGAAAGCTCGGCGGCTGCGTCGTCGGCCTGATAGTCCACATCCGCCGCGGCAAAGCTGACGCCGGGGGACTGCATCACCCCGTCCACTGTGGGCAGCAGGCTGTGATAGGCCGATTGCATCGTCCAAATGTCGTAGCGCTGGGGGCCGAAGGTCTTGGCCGTGTAGGTTTCCACCCCCGCGTCCACCAGCAGGGGTTTGCCGTCCCGGTAGACGACGAAGTTGCCGATGTCGTTGTGGTTGTGGCTTTCGTTGTTGTGGCCGCCCTTTGCCGCCACAGCGAAGCCCTCTGCGCTGCCCGCTTTGTCCCGGGCCACCAGCACTTCGATGACCGGCAGCCAGACGTCCCTGGGCATGGGCGGCGCGACCGGCTCTGTGGGCAGTTCGGCCAGGGAGAACAGCCCCCGCAGCAGCCGTTGAAAATTGTTCTGGCGAATGTCGCCGTCGGCTACGTAGCCCCGTTCGGTCAGCTTCTTGCGCTGGGCCAGCCAGAGGCCGTGCTGCATCATCTGGGGGTCGCCCATGCGCTCGCCGTAGCGGTAGACCAGCACCCCGTCCGGGTGAACCAGCGCGGGCGCGTCGGCAAAGTTGATATAGTAGTCTTCGTCAATGTGTACCCGGTAGACAAAGCGGCCGATCTCCTGAATGAGAGATTCGCCGTAGAGGTCGATCTGGCCGCGGGTGGCGCTGTGGAGCAGTTCCAGATTGTCGAAAAGGGACGCGCCGGCCCGCCCCCAGTAGCTCGGCCCCTCGTCACAGCCGCCGTCGGTCGGGTAGGGATCGATGAAATTGTCCACGGCGCGCATGATTTTGTGAACCGTCGCGGTGCGCCGGGTCTCGTCGGTTTCCATCAGCAGGACAGCGGAGAGCCAATTGGAGCAGATCCACGGGTTCCAATTGTTCACTCGCCGCTGATCCGAGCGCAGCCAGAAGCCCATCCAATGGAAGTCGTCCCGCTCGTAGAGAGGCGTGAGGATGCGCCGGTCCAATTCCAACGCCATCCGTTCCCGGACAATCGGCGATACGCTGTCTAGCCGGTTGCCCAGCAGATAGTACGTCCAGGCGATGAGGTTGCCCGTCTCCGCGGCGAAGAGATCGACGGTCGGCTCGGCCGCGTCGGGCAGGGTGTTGCCCGCCTGCTGCACCCGGGTATGCGCGGGCACGCCCCAGTAGGTCTCCTCGCAGATGGCCCAGATGCCGTTGGCGATGTCGTCCAGAAAGCGCCCTTCGCCTTCGATGCACTCGGCGGTGACGAGCATCTCCAGGGTGCCCCGCCGCTCGAAGTGGGGGCGTTCGTAGTTGCGCCGGTCGCCCATGCGGCTGTATTGCAGAAAGAGGGTGGCGGGCAGGCTGGGGTAGTCGTAGCCCAGATAGGCTTCGGCCCGTTGTAGATGGGCGGCGCGCACGGGCCCGGGCAGAGCGCGCCACGCGGCCCGGTCTTCGATAGTCGGGTGGGGGCGGTAATCGGCCCGGGGAATCAGCAGCCCGGCCAGGTCGTCGAGGGAGTAGCGTTGGTGGAGCATCGGTATATCTCCTTAAGTCGTAATGTCGGTGGGTGACAGCCGGGTAATACCGGAAATGTGATCGAAATGGGTGTCCGTAGAAATAATCTTCGAAAGGCTGTTTTCCTGCATGACAGCCACGTGCAGCAGATCCCGCGCTCGAATGCCGGTGGGTGCGTAAAGTTCAAAAAGGCGGAGTGTTCGCCTCATTTCTACCTCTCCCACAGGAAGCACGGACGACGCCAGCGTAAAGAGACCCTCGGCGACTGTTTGGGCCGTCTCCCATCGTTGCAAAGCACCGTAGCGATGCAGGACCTCCTGGATAATCTCTGCGTCGATGGCAATCTCGATTTGCCCATCAACGACCATCTGTAAAACGGCCGCGCAAGGCGCTTTGAGCGGGTGTTCTGTTCCGGCCGCGTACATCGCTATATTTACATCCAGGAAGTATCTTTCTTCAGTCATTGATGGCCGCCTGAATGATCTCATCTTCCATCTCTTCCCAATCGCCCACCGGGGCATTGAGAGTGAGCATCCGATTCAGCGCTTCCTGGCGGCGCTGTTGATCGATCTGCTGTAAGTAAACTCTCTGCACGGCTTCGCGCACAAGAACGCCCACAGGCTTTTGCGCGCGATGAGCGCACTCTACCAGAGTGTTGTGCTGTTCTTCGGTCAGCATTGCTTGTACACGAACTGTGTATACGGCCATCATACTCACTCCTTCATACTATTTTCTCACGCGTGTGAGAAGCATAGCATCATCGGGGCACTTGCGCAATTTTTCTACGAGCGAGCAATCATCAGATTTCTACAAATGAGTTTCGCCAGGCATACGCCCTCTGCACTTCACTGAAGCCGATGCTGTCGTAGAGCCGGTTGTTGTGGTGCGGGTCCGGGTCGTGGAAGCGCGTTCCGTCCCAACGGCGCACCTCCCAGTTGAAACCGGTGGGCGTGATGGAATAGATGTCGATGAGCAGTTGGCGCACCCGCCAGAAGTCTTCGTCGCCCCGGTAAGGACAGGCTGTGAGGGTAGTCATAGGATTCTCCCTTTCGTAGGTCGGACTGTCAGTCCGACTTACCCACCG
>JACQGT010000136.1 GCA_016199425.1 Chloroflexota bacterium | reverse complement strand
TTAGCCGAGAGGGAATGTCATGAGTACTCAATCGACGCAGGAAGCTGTTGCAGAGATTTGGAAGCTATTTCGGGAAACGGGCGAGCAGTTTCGGGAAGAGCGAAAGCAGTTTCAGGAGATGCGAGAGCAGTCTCGAGAGACGGATAACCGTCTGGCGCAGATGCGGATGGAGCTAAAGGAAGAGACTCGCGAAAGAGACGAGCGTCTGGATCGTCGCTTCCGTGAGACTGATGCTGCTTTGCGCCGTCTGGAAGGGATGTTCGGTATCCAGTGGGGGCGAATGATGGAGGCGCTGGTACATCCGTCTGCTTTGCAGTTGTTTCGCGAATGGGGTATCGACGTCCACGAGAGCTACCGGCGTCTGGAAAGCCGAGTCAACGGCCATCGTATGGAATTGGACATTGTGCTGGAAAACGCCAATGACGCTGTTATTATTGAGGTAAAGAGTCTCGTCAAAGTGCAGGACGTGGATGATTTGGTGACAGACTTGCAAACGCTCCTGACCTACTTTGCCCGTTTTGCCGGTCGTCGTGTCTTTGGTGGAATAGCCGGTCTGGAATTTGCAGAAGGCGCTGACATCTACGCCTTTCGCCAGGGACTCTTTGTGCTGGCACTCTCTGGCGAGGGGATCGTCAGCATCAAGAACGGAAGCAATTTCCGGCCCAAAGATTTCGGTCATTGAAAAGCAGGGGTTTGGGTGTGGCAGCACATCCTCCCCACCCAAACCCCCTACTTAAACGCGTTTTCGTGGATATGCGCGTAGATTTCCAGCAGCCGGGCCGCGTGTTCCGCCATCACCGGGGCCGGGCGGATCATCCGGGACATTTCGCGCAGACAGCCGGGGGCCGCGGCAATCTCGCCCAGTACAGCCGCCAACGCTCCCACATCCCCCGCAGTAAAGAGCCGCCCCGTGTACCCTTCCTCCACCTTCTCCGTCAGCGCACCCAGACGGCTGGCAACCACCGGTGTACCCACCCCGAAGGCTTCCTGGATCACCAGCGGCGAGTTCTCGTACCAGAGCGAGGGCACAACCAGACAGTCGATCTGGCGCAGGGCCGCGCCCACCTGTTGAGGCTGCAACAGCCCGGCAAAGCGGATGTTGGGGTGGCGGGCTAATCGTTTGAGCTGCGCCACATAATCGGGGAATGTCTGTTCGCTGCCGTAGATGGTCAGCGACGCATTGTTGCCCAGCCGGTTGAAAGCCTCCACCAGCACATGTACGCCCTTTTGCCAGGCCAATGAGCCAAGAAAGCCGAAATGGGGGCGGGCGGGCGGCTCCGGCAGGGGAATCGTCGCTTGCTGCACCAGTTTGCGGTCGTCCAGACCGTTTTCCAGAACAGCGATGCGCTCGGCAGGAAAGTCGTGGCGCACGTACTGGTCACGCAGAAAAGAGCTGGGGGCAATAAAGAGATCGACTTCTTCGGCCACGTGGCGCAGATAGCGGTTGCGATAGACAAAGGGCACGGCGACCAGTGGCCGCAGCGCGCGCATCCAGTTCAGATCGGCCCGCTCGGTGGCACAATCCACACAGTTCATACAGCCGGTGGAAGGACCGTTGCACGGCGTGCGGTCGGGCCGGATCAGCTGGCTGTTGGCGCAGAAATACCAGTAATCGTGGAGAGTGACGATCCGGGTGTACCCTTCGGCCAGATCGATCAACCGGGCCGAGACCCCCTGCACATGCTGAAAATGGACGATCTCCGGCTGCACGGCGGCCAGAAAATGGCTGAAAGCGCGCTCGAAGGCCGTATCCCGAAAGGTGTGCCAGTATTGGCGCACCGGGTCTTCGTGGGTGCGGCTGTCGGGCAGGGGAACTCGCCAGAGGTACACGCCCTCACGTTGGATGCGTTCGTCACCGGGCAGCAGATTGGGCGTGGGGTAGAAGATGTGTACGTCGTGGCCGGCGTGGGCCAATTCCCGGGCCAGTCCCCAGGTGTAAATCTCTGTGCCGCCCACGCTCTCCGGCGGGAATTTGTGTACCACAAAGGCAATGCGCCGCCGCTCTTCTGGCGGGGTGGGCGGCAGGCTGACCGTCCACCCGGCCACCTGCGCGCCCGGGGTAAAAGGGGTCTTAGAGACGCTCATCACTTCTTCCAATAGGATTTGACTTTGCGCCCTTTGCGTAGGCAACGGAGTGGATGCGGTTGAAAATTTGGTGAAGAGCGTCATAGCATTTGTCCCATGTGTACTGGTTTGTCACGACCTGGCGGCCAGCGGCCCCCAAGCGAGCAGCCAGACCGGGTTCATTGAGAATGCGTTGCAGGGCAGCGGCCAAAGCAAACGGTTCAGCAAAGGGGACAAGAAGCCCTGTGCGCTGATGGGTGATGAGTGTAGCCGGACCGCCAATGGCCGCTGCCACCACTGGCCTGCTGTGCTGCCAGGCTTCCAACAGGACAATGCCAAAGGAATCGACCCGGCTGGGCAGGGCCAGGGCAACGCATCCGGCCAGCAGCGCCTGCTTCGTCTCTTCATCCACCACACCCAGCAGGTGTATGCGTTCCTTTAGGATAGCACGCAGATCGGCAGGTTGCGTGTCGATGGACACAGCCAACTGGTGTTGCTGTGGACCCGCGTAGACTGCTGCCACATCTTCGCCCCGCTGGGCCAGCTCCAACACAGCTTCTGCCAGGGTAAATGCGCCTTTGTCGTAGGTGGCCGCACCCAGAAAGAGTACAAAACGCTGGGGAAGTTCGTATCGGCAGCGTACAGCCTCACTATTCTGGCGTGCTTCGTCGACGTTCACCACCTCCACACCCAGCGACAGGCAGTAGAGTCTGGCCTGCTCCACACCCCACCCGGCCAGCAATGCCTGTTCGGGCAGGGAAAGGGCAACGGTCGCCGTGGCCTGCCGGTAGACTGCCACCTGATGGGCCATGCGAAAATGGGCGGTGATGGCCGGGCTGCCCGTGTGAATCAGCGGAACAGCGACCACCGGTTTGGCCTGGGAAAAGGCAGCCTGGGCCGCGCCGACAAAGAGACCGTCCCAGCCAGCATCCACCACCAAAATCAGGTCGGCAGCGGCAACCAATGGGGGCATCTCTAATTGTAAACCCAAAATCGGCGGCATGGAACGGGTGAAATGTCTTAGTAAGGGCTGCTGCCAGATGGCGGGCAGGGGCAAACGGGCGAAACGATGGCTGGCCCGGCGCGCCAGCCCAAAACGATAGGGCGCGGGCCGGGGATAGACCAGAGGGAGGCGGATGACCTGTGCGCCCTCCCTCTCCTCGCGTCGGGGCAGAGCTATTCGCATTGACGGGGGCGGCTGCCAGAAGTCGTCGGGCTGCTGGGCTTCTGTTGTCAAAACTGTCACCCGATGGCCGTCCGCGACCAGACGCCGGGCCATGGCGCGGCAAAAAGTCTGCGCGCCGCCGACAAAGGGCGCATAGGCCGGAACGACGAGAAGCAGGTGCATTACTCGGACAACTTCTTCTGCCGCAGGGCGATTTCTGTTTCCAAGCGCCGGATATACTCCCGATCAGTTTGAATCAGCGAAAGCAACTCCTGCTGCCGCCGCTCGCTGTAGAAGATCACCAGTTGGTGCAGCGCCCTACGCGCCTCTCCCAGCACAGGCAGGCGATCCAGCGGGGAGGGTGTGAGTAGCGGTTCGCCGGGCCGGGGTATATCTGCTGGGGGCCCCAGACCTGCCTCCAGAGGCGGGCAGAGTTGGCTTAACCCGGCGATGGCCTGGGCGATCCGCTCTGCATCTTCGCCCCGCGCCCGCCACAGATGGAATGCCATGGGGATTGCCTCCAGATAGGCTCTGGCGATCTGCCCGTGCCGGTCACCGGCCAGCACAACCGGCTGGTAGTCGGTTTCGGCGGGCAGAAATTCATCTACAAAACGTTGGGCTGACAGGTGCTTCAGGCAGAAGCGTAACCTTCCCCGCAGCCGCGCCCAGGCAGTGTAGGCAGAATCGGTGAAAGAGCCGCTCTCCGCGTGGATGAGTGTAGAGTCGGGCGCATAGCAAACGCTGTAACCCGCCTCTCGCACCCGCCAACAGAAGTCTACATCTTCGTAGTAACCGGGCCAGAAGCCCTCGTCCAGCGGACCGACCCGATCCAGCACGTCCCGGCGCAGGGCCAGGGATGCGCCGGTGACAAAGGCTGCGTCGCCGGGCTGCCGCCAGCGGTCACCCAGCGCTTCTCCATATCCCCTATGGCGCGCCACGCCCAGAGGCCACTCCACCAGCCCGCCCGCGTGTTGGATGGTCGCTCCATCGGCCAGGAGCGCCAGAGAACCGGCTACGCCCACGCCCGGCTCCTGCAAAGCTGTCATCAATCCGGCCAACCAGCCCGGCTGCACAAGCGTGTCCTGGTTCAGCAGCACCAGTACGTCGCCTGTGGCTGCGGCCAACCCCACATTGCAGCCCCCGGCAAAGCCCAGATTGCGCCCGTTACGGATCAGACGGGCCGCGGGGAATTCATTTGTAACGATGGCCGGGGATGTGTCCTGGGAGCCATTGTCCACCACAACCGCTTCCAGAGCAAATGGCGCGTTCGTACACTGCCCGGCCAGTGCCGCCAGACAGGAGCGAATCCACTTCTCGCCGTTCCAGAGGGGGATAATGACTGTGACAGTGCGCATAGGCTTGAAAAAAGAACACGGATTGACACGGATTTGCAGGATTCACACGGATTTCCACGGGATTCTCCAATCCGTGCAAATCTGTTCGATCCGTGAAAATCCGTGTTCTTTTTTACCCTCTCCAAATCGTATCCAGCGCGTCGGCCCAGTCGGTGGCGCGCACGGCCAGGATACGTTCGCTGTATAGATAGCGTCGGGCGTTGGCCGCCAGTTCCCGGCGCAGCCCGGGTTGCTCAATGAGGGAGCGGATTGCATCCACCCAACTGGCCGTGTCGTTGGCCGCCAGCAGACCGGTCTCGCCGTGGCGCACGGAGTCGGCGTAGACGGGCAGATCGCTGTAGACCCCTGCCGCACCCAGCGCGCTGTAGTCCAGAAATTTGATGTCGGACTTGGCCCGGTTGAAGGGCGTGTCGCGTAAAGGGGCCAGGGCGATGTCCCAACGCACGTTGCCGGTGAACCAGGGCAGGAATTGGGGGTATTCGACGACGGGGCGCTCGATGCGCTGCACAGAAAAGGGCAGTGTCTGCAATTGAGCCAGAGTTGCCTCACTGGCAGCGCCGCCGATGATCTGCAACTCCAGAGGGATTGTGCTCATTCTGCCCACTTCGGCCAGGGCAGGCAGAATGAGCAGCAGGTCGTCGTCGTGGGTGTGGGTTCCCATATAACCCAGGACGATCCGGTCGTTATCAAACATACGCGGGAGGATGCTGCCCCCAAAATCTGTGAGCAAGCGCTCATCCAGAGCATTTCTTACCACATAAATACGCGGGTTTAGGGGCGCGTATCGCTGGCGCAGAATTGGAGTAGAGACGATCACCCCATCTGCCTGTTGCAGAAAGTGACGGACGCACTCACGTCTGGCGTTCAGATCGGCTGTGTTGCCAGGTCGGTTGAGCAGGTCATCGTCGATTTGGTAAACAAGTCTGGCTCCGTATGTGTGAATATCATTAACCAACGCAACAGCCATTTCGTGGGTGATATCAGCACGCCAGTAGCGGTCGACGACGACGATATCGGCTTTCTGTCCAGAGTAGATGGGGGCGAGGGTATGGTGAAACCGTCGCCGGATCGAGGGGTGAGATAGGGGCTGGAGCAGCCGGATACAGGCGCTGCCGTGAGGAAGGCCAGCATAGCTGTATTCATAGAGAACGAGAATCCGTGGGGCGCTCATAGGCGATCCCCCTCGGCTGGCTCGGCTACTGGGTGCGAATCGAAGAGTGCATTCAGGATATTGAGTGCGGCGCGTTCCAGGGGAAAAGCACATACGCTATGGATTGCTCCGCGGCGCAGGCGGTGGCGTAGATCCCGCTGTTCCACAATCTGTACAAGACTCTCCCAGCAGGCATCTTCCGAGCTGGTATCGACGATCAATGCGTTTTCTTCATGCCGGGCAAAACTGACCGCGCCACCTTTGCGGGGCACGATGACAGCCGCGCCGCAGGCCATCGCCTCCAGTGCAGTCAGTCCCATTGCCTGATATTCCGAGAAGTCGACGAAAATATCTGTCTGGGCCATAATGGCTTCAACTTTTGGAGAATCGATGACTCCGGCCAGTTGCCAGTCGAAATCTTTAGGCAGAGGTGCGAAGTGGGGATCATTGGGTTCCACGCCAAAGATGGCGATCTGTACTCGATTGGCGTAACGATGGGATAGCCGACGCAGCAGACGCATCGTCAGTTCCGGGGCACGGCGATAGGTATTGGGGCGCACCAATGCGCTCACCCGAAGAGGGCGATCTGGCGATTCTTCGCCCAATGGACGGGGGCGAAAGCTGTCAATGTCAATGGATGGTCCAACAACTGTGCAGTCCGCTCCCGTCTTTGCCAATACCTCCTGCCGGTTCCATTCAGTCTTTGTGAAAAGACGCATAGACGGTATAGCCGTATAGCTGCTCTGGGCCATCTGGAAGAGTTCTCTGTCTGGGGGGAAGAAATAAGGCTCGTAGTCTTGCACATAATAACCCACGCGAGGATCGTGGCTGGCGGGCAACCCCTGGGCGATCCAATGGACTGAGCCACACCAGGTTGCGATCACTGCGTCATAATCAGACAGATAGGGGGGCAAGTCTTCCGGTTCGCCGTAATGAACCGGGAGTGTCAGGTTGGGGTAGCCCTGTTCAAAACCGGGACGACACGACGTCAGGTTGAACAGATGAACATCCACCCCCATTTGCTTCATCGCCGACCCTTCTTTGATCACCACATTGCCGCCGCCGCCGGGGTGGTTGATGGGCAATATAAAAAGAACCCGCTTCCCGCCATAGAGACGTCGCCCCTGCTGGCTCAACGCATCCCGATCCGCCAGAACCTCTGTTCTGGCACGGATTCCCTCCAGAACCCAACTGTTCTTGCAATATTCAACGCCCGCCTCAATGACTGCGGCACTGTGTTTGGCCAGCAAGGCGGTGTGGGCCTGGGCGCTCAGTTGCCGGCGGCGCTCGTGGGAATAGCTGCGGGATTGGGCGTGGTAAACGTAGGCATCGTCGGCCAGAGCCAGCTTCCAGCCGGCCTTGCGAGCGCGCAGGGCAAAGTCATTCTCCTCGCCATAGCCAGCCCTAAAGGCATCTTCGTCAAAATAGCCAATGACATCGAGCAGTTGGCGACGCACCAACAGACAGAATCCATTGAGAAAAGGCATTTCCGGGTAAATGCGTCCGGCATGGCGGGCAATGAAACGCGCCCAACCATCTATGCCCAGATTGGCCGGGAGAGCGTTTTCTGCCCAGTCATTGCCGTGGAGAATTTTGGGAATAGACTGCCAGGAGGCTGTATTGGAGAGAGGACCAACCAACCCAATCCGCTCATCAGATTCGGCGCACGCGATCATACGTTCCAGCCATTGCTCCGTCACAATTGTGTCGCTGTTGAGCAGGACGACGTAATCAGCGTCGCTGAAGCGCAGGCCCCGGTTGGCTGCCTTTGTATATCCGCTGGCCGTTTCCGAGCGCAGCAGAACGGCATGAGGATTCCGTTGGGCAAATTCCTGCAAGAAATCTCGAGTGGGCAGATCGCTGCCGTCATCGATCAGAATGAGACGGTAGGGTTCGAATGTGTGGTGGAGAATCGACGCAAGACAGCGCTGTACATCGTCCAGGGCGTTGTGGACACAGACGACAATATCCACAGACATTCGATGAATTACAAGTGATGGACGCTGGGGAAGATGTGCGATTTCAACTAACCGGTTGGCGTAATTTTTGCGACTGTCAAAGCGAGACATCCACACCTGAGAACGCCAACGTACTTCGCTCTGTAAGTGACGAATCAACCCAGAAACGCCGTGTTCGCCGACGATTTTTGCCCATCCGACAACCATCTCCAGTAAACGCTCCCTGTGGCTTCCCGGCGGCGTAACCCGGGCCCGGGTTTTTTGCAACGCAATCATCACTGCGTAGCCCGGTGTATTCCGTAAACGCTCCCAATCACCCCCCATCAACTGCGTCTGTTCCTCCAGAAGAGCAATGCGACGGGCTAATTGTTCGGTCTTATTTTGGATCGCCTGGGCATCGGTGACGACCGAGACAAGCAGATGGTCTTGTTGTTTTGCGTTCCTTTGCCCGATCAAAGTCTGCTGCCAGAAATGGCGCGCGACAAGGCTCAAGTGGGCTGAGATTTGGGCTGGCGTCAAGTCTGTTCGGCGCAGATGCAGCACTGGAATCTCAGCAAAGGCAGCTTCTTTCCTGATATCGCACCCGTAGCCATGGGCAGCGAAAAGGCTGAGTAGCTCTATCCATTTTTCGCTGTCGGTTGTTGCCTTGTCAGGACCAGTATTTAGAACGAGGAGAATATCGTCAGCCGCGCCCGTGACGTTGGATACGAGCGTTTCGGCGTCGATGGCTGATCCTACACTCGGCGCATCGAGAAGGACGATCAGGTCAAAGTGAGGGAGATCAGAGCGAGACAGTTTATCGGCTTCTTCCAATGTGCGTTGATAAACAATTGCCTCGGTGTGCAGTTTTTCGGCAAGCGCATACTCGCGCACAATGAATTGCTCGCCAAGAACCGCGATCTGGGCTAGTTCTCTGTTGCTGCGCCGGGCGAGCAGTGCGCGCAAGATTGGGAGAAGGGAGGGTGGGTCATACAATGTCATAAGGGAATAAGGGTTTCTGGTTGTGAGGATGATGTGAAAACCGCCGCAGTGTAGATTCGCTGCAAGTGGTCGACGTGCTCGGCAACGTTCATCGGCGGTCGAACATTGCGGCGCAGACTGGCCAGCAGGCCCCGCTCCGAGAAAATGCGCTGAAAGATCGACGTCCATGCCAGTATGTCGCCAGGTGGAACGAGCAGCCCATCCTTATTGTGCTGGACTGCCTCTGCAAGAGCGCCCAATTCCGAGGTGATGACGGGAACACCGGCGGCAAAGGCTTCGTGGACGAAGAGTGAAAAGGTTTCATACCAGAGGGCGGGAACAATGGCCGCATCGACCTCGGTCAGGTGCTTTTGCACCTCGCTATGGGAGAGTTTACCCAGAAAGCGTATCCGTCCGTCCGGGTCTTGAGAAGCTAGCTGGCGTAAGCGTTGGCTATACCCTGGATCAAAGCTCTCGTCCCCAGCGATCCACAATTCGGCCAGACCGGGGACAGATGCAAAGGCTTCAATGGATATATGTACACCTTTTTGCCATGAGAGTCCGCCAGCGTATAGAAGGCGCAAGGGACGGTCTGCATCCGGAAACGCATGAACGGGACGATTGTTGTTGACAGCACGGGCATGGGGGGGCGAATCTACGCCGTGTTTGAGCACCGTAATTTTTTCGGCGGAAATTCCATGCTCTACATACCACTCTTTGACAAAGTGGGATGGGGCAATAACACGCGCGGCTGCTGTAACAAATTGGTTCAACCGAGTATTGCGGCGGCCTAGTATTGCCGCCACCGCCGGGATAGCGGGCCAGAAAGTGGACTTTTGTCCTCGAGCCAGGGCACAGCGGGCACAGTTTAGCCAAAGGTTTGGTCCGTCGCAGATTTCACCGCTATAGTTCGTGATCAGTTGAGCATTGGCACAAACCCACCAAAAATCGTGCAGTGTGATGACAAAAGGAATCCTCCGTCGGTCCATATGCTCCAAGAACCCGGTCGGCATTCCCATCATGTGCTGGATGTGGACCAAATGGGGATCGAATTGTTCTAGCAAGGCATCGAAGGCTTCGGAAATGCCAACATTACCAAAAGTTGTCAGAAAGCGTTGTAGGGGAGTAAGTGTTCCGTTCCATGCCATATGTACCGCGACATCGCCATCTATGCGTTCGTTGCTACCCTTGCCATCCACATTGCGCCTGGTGAAGACAGCCACTGTGTGATCGCGCCGACTCAGCGCCTGAGCCACACTCTGGGTGTAATATTCGGTGCCGCCCACATATTCGGGCGGGTACTGATGGACGACGTGTAAGATGCGCATGATGTGCGGGCGATGGGTGAACTTTCTGACGTTCAAATGTGGGGCGGCGTTGTGTTGGCCTCGACAAAGATAAAATTATGGACGGGAAGGGTGTTTTGTCTGGTGGTCCAAACGGCCTCAACCTCATCTCTAATTACGAGGCGTGGGGTCGGCTCAACCGTCCAGCCATCGTACCCATTAGACCAGAAAGTATGGAACGTATTCAGAAAGTCAGGGTTGAATCCTACGGATGAAGGCTGGTGCTCGGCACCCTGAATCTCGATCATCCAAATAGGTTTCGGTGACTGGGCCAGAAAGCGGACTGCGCCCTGGAGCATAGCGTACTCGGCCCCTTCAATATCGACAAGAACCAGGCAGCGAGCGCCGCGAAAACGATCTCCGAGAACGGTGTCCAGTGTAGAGCGAGGAACCAGCCTGCGGTGATGTTCAGGCGTCCCCGCCCAGCCTTCGATCAGCGAAGCTCCCGTATGGCCTCCAAAGAGTTCGATCAACCCAACGCGGTTGCTTAGGGCAATCGGGAAGATCTCAATCTGATCGTGCCAGCCATTGGCCGCAACGTTCTTGTAGAGCAACTTCAGATTTGCATCCAAAGGTTCAAAAGCGACCGTTGGTTTACTTTTGCCAAGCGCCAGACAGCAGTAGTAGCCAATGTTGGCACCGATGTTAACAAAAACCTCTACATTGTCGAGACACTTCTCAACGATACCCACTTCCATTTTTTCGTAGCTGCCGGTCTCCATCCGCACATCGCCGGCCAACCGAAAACCCAATAGCGTGGGCTTCGGCTTTGCAAATATGGGGTATCCCTCGCGAAGATAACGATAAAACAGTACGGCGTTGGGAAACCGCCGCAGGAGTGGTCTGACTGCTGTCAGCGCCATCTGACTGATACGCGTTTTCCATTTTGTTGGATAGAAATTGCTCATGCCACTCTTCAACGATCTTTTGTTTGCTGCGGACTGTCGTTTTGGGAAGTCCATGTATTAGTCTGGCAGGTTTTCACAGATGCATAGGCTGTCCGGCTGTGAAATCATACGCAGCATTGAATAATTTAGCCAAATCATCTGCCGTGTGGTTTACTAAACTTTGTGTGCCTGGACGGTTTTTTTAGACGAAATTCCCAATGAATTGCCCTATTGTCGGTTCATAAATGTACGTGCGGCTATAACAGGGCGAAAGTATTGTAGGCTATGGATGTAGTTACGACAATTCGTGTGTTGGGTGTGCTGGCTCTTCTTCTGTTGACGCCCGGCTGGTTTGCCCTATCAATCTCGGGTGTCTGGAAGTCTTGGACGGGTTTACAGCGGTGGATTGTGGCTGTCAGCTTGAGCATCGCTTTCTATCCGATTCTCTTTTACGGGTTGCGCTCTTTTCTCCCGCTGGGTCCGTATAAAGTAGCGGTTATGCTGGTGTTGATGCTGATCACGACCCTTTGGCTACTGCGCAGGCGATTGTTTCGTCTGGTGCAGTTGGATCGAGTCGAGTGGTTGACCGCCGCCGTCATCGGCGCAACCCTTTTCATACGGCTCTGGTTTCTGCGCGAGCATCCCTTCCCTGCTTGGTCAGATTCTTTACACCACACCCTCCTCACCAAACTGACCGCGATTCAGGGCCAATTGCCCACGACCCTACAACCCTATGAGCCGGTCTCACTCGATCAATATCACTTGGGTCTCTATGCAATTACCGCCCCCGTTATGTGGCTTGCCCAAGTCCCCGCCCATGTAGCCCTGCTGTGGACAGCCCAGGTGTTGAACGGATTGAGTGGCATCGGCGTCTATTTGGTCCTGGATCGGCGGGTAGGGCGCACGGGGGCATTGGTAGTGGCGGCGGTTGTCGGTCTATACTCCCACCAACCGGCCTTCTACGTCAATTGGGGGCGTTTCACCCAACTTGCTGCCCAGGTTGTACTACCCATTGCCTGGATCGTGGCGTGGGATGTTCTGTCATCCTGGCGGCAGAAGAAACAGATTTCCGGCTGGCACAGAATCTGGCAGATTGGCTTTGCCGGGGCACTCATCGCGAGCGTCTTTCTGATCCACTTTCGTGTTGCCTTCTTTTTGCTACTTCTACTGGCTGGTACGGTATTGTGGGAATTTTTCCTGGCTGTGCGAAGCAGTCGGTTTCGTACAACTTTGTTTGCTACCGTCGGCATGGGGGCAACCGCACTATTCTTTGTCTTGCCTGCTCTCACACCGGCAATCAACTATTACGTCTCAACTCGTGGTTTCGGGCGACAGGTCGTTCCAGCAACTGGGATTCGCTCTGCATACTATGACTTCGCCACTGAATCGATCCCCTATCTGGTGGCACACCTACCTCTACTCTGGACAGCAATTGGCGCTCTTGTTCTGGGGATTCTTCTACGCAACCACCTGGTCTGGGGAATTTCTCTCTGGGTGCTCACCCTTTTTGCCCTGGGCAATACCTATCGACTGGGAATCCCGATCCTGAATGTGACCAATTTGGGTGCGATCTATCTTGTGTTTTATATTCCCATCGGGCTGGTCATCGGAATTGTTTTGCAGGACATTCTTGACCGCTTGGGGCTACGTAGACGCGAAAAAGTATTGCCTGTTGTTTGGGCTGGGGTGCTAGCTCTGGGCTTTGTGGCTAGCCACATGCGTATGACGGAAGTAGAATCCAATCGCTACTTTGTGACACCCGCCGACATGCGAGCAATGGAGTGGATTCGTGAGAATACCCCGGAAGATGCACGTTTTGCTATCAATTCCCATTTCTGGCTTCCCCAGATACCCCACGGGACCGATGCTGGCTATTGGATTCCATACTTTACCGGTAGAAAGACCAATACCGGCTCTATGTTGGCCAATTTGGGATCCCAATCCTATCGCAGCGAAGTGGTTGTCCTTTCCCAGCTGGTGCAGTCGTTGACGCAAGACTCTGCGTCTGCTGAAGAATTGTGGAAACGAGGAATCTCCTATGCCTACATAGGATGCATGGGGAATCCCCTCAGCCCTACTTTGCGTGGCGAGACGCTCCTTGCCTATCCTCAATTGGAACTGGTCTACCACGACGAGTGTGCATGGGTTTTCCAAATCCTTCCATCTCCGTGAATGTGGAGCATCGATCACAATGAAGATTGGATTGTATTGCCGGCAATTGATCTCAGTGGGTGGGGGCAACAGGCATAGCCTGTCGATCGCAGAGCATTTGAGCAGTCATCACGATGTGGACATTATCACCCATACCCCCTTTGGGGCTTCTCAGACTCTGCCGAAATTCAATTTGGAACTGTCACGCACCCATCTGCGCTTTGTCCCCACTCTCTCCAACGATGAATTGGGGGGTATCTCGGAAGAGTACGATATCTTCATCAATCGTCTCCACAACGTTCTGATTCCCTGCCGTGCCGCCCATGGCATACTCTTTGTTCTGTTTCCAATGCCAATTCATCTGGGTTGGCCGGCAGAGTTGCGCCGTTTCGTTGCCAAACGATTGATCAAATGGACAATGTCCTTCGAGTTTTCTAGTGGGGTCTATGGCGAGGAGTATTTTGGCGCAGAGCGTATGCGTTTGCTCGCCAAACGGGCAGATGTGCGCTTTCGCACAACCCGACGCCCGTATCCGGCGTCGTTTCGTCTTTACAATCCGGGTTTGGAAGCTCGACGGGTCCAAATTTCTCTGGACGGCAAAAGGCTGTTCGAGGTGAAGGTGGCGGGCCAGTCAAAATCGATGCCCTACTGCGTGGTGATCGGTGGGTCGGCGAAAGGAGAGCAGCGGCTCCGTTTGGACGATCTGGATGGTCAATCGGTCGAGCGGATTGTGGTTGGACCAGCCCTGGCGCAAGCGGCCTCCCATCTACGCCTGTGCGATTTTCACGTCTCCACTCCCGGCTTCTCTCTGTATCAACGGCTCTTTGAAAATTGGCTACCCCACTGGCGAGATCGTCTGCTGAACCCCCTGCCAGAAGATGCCCAGAAACGGATTGCAAGCTATGACACCATTTGGGCCAATTCAGAGTTTACACGGCGTTGGATTCGTGCGTATTGGGGAAGGGAAAGCCGCATCGTCTATCCCGCAGTGGAGGTTGAGTCGATCCGCCCCCTCCCCAAGAAGAATTGGATTCTCAGTGTCGGTCGTTTTTTTGTTGCCCTGCACAATAAGAAACATTTGGTGATAATCGATGCATTCAAAGAACTGTGCCGCCAGGGTTTGAATGGCTGGGAGTTGCACCTGGCAGGGGAAGCAATTGACGATCCCATCCATCAAGAGTACTTACGTACAGTTCAATCGGCTGCCCACGGCTATCCTATCTACCTGCATATCAATGCGCCACTTGAAGAGTTGCGCACACTCTACGGCGAGGCTTCGATCTATTGGCACGCGGCCGGCTATGGCGAGGACGAAGATCGTCACCCCATCCGTTCGGAGCATTTTGGCATCTCGACTGTGGAGGCAATGGCCGGGGGATGTGTACCTGTGGTGATCGACAAAGGCGGGCAGACCGAGATCATCACCAACGGGGAGAATGGGTTTCTCTGGTCCTCCCTGGCTGACCTGCAACGCTATACGGAAGTGCTGGTACGAGATGAACAAATGCGCCGCGCAATGGCTGGGGCTGCCCAAATTCGCAGCCGTCAATTCGATCGTACACACCTCCAGGGCCGTGTCGATGCGTTGCTTGCAGAGTCTGGCTTGCCAGGAATCTGATGGCAATGCCGCTATATCCCGAAGGTGTTCCCAGAAAAACCGATTGGTGAAAGGACGACGCAACGAAATGCGCGTGGGCGTCTATATTCGACAACTGACAACACTGGGGGGCGGCAACCGCTATGCTCTGGCGGCCGCCGAACATTTGAGCCATCATCACCAGGTCGATATTCTCACCCACACGCCTTTGGGTGCTTCGGCTATAACCAGCCGGCTAACGCTCGATATGTCCCGTGTCAAACTGCGCTTTGTGCCCGCACAGCCGGCGGCTCAATTGGCCCCCCTCACTCAGGAATACGATCTGTTCGTCAATGCTCTCCACAACTACTATGTCCCGTGCCAGGCAAGACACGGTGCGCTGATCATCTTTTTCCCGCCCCAATCCCGGCTTGACACCGCCGCGCGCATCCGGCGAACAATCGCCAAGATGCTTAATGGCTGGCTTGCTGTAGAACTGGCGAGCACAGGCATGTATGAGCCTGAATACGAACACGGCCGTACTGTGCGTTTACTCACCGGATGTGCAGAAATGCAGATCGCGCCCAGTCTGCGACCGATCCAGGCCACCTTTGATCTGTCGAACCCATCTTCCAGAGAACAGACGATCGAAGTGTCATTGGGGGATCGGTCGCTGCAAAAAGTTTCCCTGCCGCCGGATGCTGTCCATTCATGCCAGATCGATCTGCCCGGCTGGCAGGTGACGCCCTATCGTTTACAGTTCGGCATCGGTAGTGAACAGACCCCGCCGCTGGAGAGCGTCTCTGCCGGACCCCAACGGCTTCCCCACATGCGCCTGGCGGATTTTCGGGTCAATCATCCCAGAGCGCTGATCTATCGACAACTCTTCGAGCGCCTATTGCCTGGCTGGCGGGACCGGCTCTTGCACGTGCCCCCCGAACGCTTTTTGGGGCAGGTGGATACCTACGACACCATTTGGGCCATCTCTCTCTTTACCCAGCGTTGGATCGACGCCTACTGGAATCGACCGAGCGAACTGGTCTATCCGATGGTCGAGGTGGAAGCCTTCCGGCCAGCAGCCAAGCGGCAGGCAATTCTCAGCGTCGGTCGCTTTTTTGTCGCCGCGCACAACAAAAAGCACCTGCTGATGATCCAGGCTTTCAAAGAGATGGTGGATGGGGGACTGGCTGACTGGACGTTACATCTGGCCGGGGGTGTCGTGGACGATCCAATCCATCGGCGCTACCTGGAAAGCGTGCGCGAGGCAGCGCAAGGATACCCTATCCAAATTCATGCTAATCTGCCCTTTACAGAACTGGTTGATCTCTATGCTCAGAGCGCCATCTATTGGCATGCCGCCGGTTTTGGCGAAGATGAAGAACGCGAACCCATCAAACTGGAACACTTTGGCGTTACGACGGTCGAGGCGATGGCGTCTGGGTGTGTGCCCGTTGTGATCCGCAAAGGCGGTCAGACGGAGATCATCGAGCACGGACGCACCGGCTTTTTGTGGACCCGAGTCGAAGAGTTGAAGGAGTACACGCTACGGTTGATCCAAAACGAGCCGCTGCGTCAGGAGATGGCTGGCAATGCACTGATAGACAGCAAACGCTTTGACCGCACCCATTTTGGCGCTGCCATCGATCGCTCCTTGCAGAGGATCGGGGCTGAGGTCTGAGTTATTGCTCAGGTTGCCCCAGCGAGTGCGCGATAGATTTGGCCGTAGCCTTCCATCATCGTTTCTTGGGTAAAGTCCCGACACCCCACAGCTTGAGCCACCTCTATGCGTCGTGGATATTCAGCCAGCAGCCGCTCGACAGCCTGGAGAATCGCCGCTGGTGTCATCTCCTC
The DNA here is from genome assembly GCA_016199425.1 of Chloroflexota bacterium. Lineage (GTDB taxonomy): Bacteria > Chloroflexota > Anaerolineae > Caldilineales > Caldilineaceae > JACQGT01. The sequence goes on along the minus strand of JACQGT010000136.1, from coordinate 588 downwards.
CACGACTTCACCACACCCCGTGTCCATCACATAATCGGCCATAGGAATGGTCCTGCTGACCAGGACGGGCTTGCCTGCTGCCAGGCAATCCAGCAAAGAGTGGGGATAGGATTTGACGATGCCCGGCCCGTCTGCCAGAGCAATGGCCGCGTGTACGCCGGCGAGAATCTGGTTGACATCGACCAGTCGATCCAGCACCGTCACTTGCTCCTGAAGACCCAATCTATGCACGCGTGCCATCATCGCGTCTGTCAGCACCCCACGCCAAAGAAAGACGAGATGCAAGCGCGGCTCCCGACTGACCGCGTCCAGCAAGGCATCGACGCCTTTGCTACGAAACTGAGCCTCGGTCCAGGGCGCGGATCCCATCAATAAGCGTATCTCATCTTCATCTGGCTTTGGCGCGTGCGCAAAGCGGCTAGTGTCCACCCCTGCGCGCACAACGGAGGAGTGGAGAATCCCGGCACTGCGCAAGCAGGCCAGACTTCGTTCATCGGGTACCGTAACCCAGGACACACGCTGAAAAAACGAGGAGATCGGCTGGTTGGCGGCCAGACCGCTGGTGATTGTGTAGACCAGTGGGCGGCG
>JACQGT010000169.1 GCA_016199425.1 Chloroflexota bacterium | reverse complement strand
GGCCAAGGCCCATCAGGAAAGCGCCGAGGCCCGGCAGGAAAGCGCCAAAGCCCGGCAGGAACGCGCCGAGGCCAACCGACGCGCGGCAGATGCGGAGACAGCAGCCGACGAAGCGCGCCGCCAGCGGGAGGAACTCCTGGCTAAACTGCGCGCGGCTGGCATCGATCCGGACAGTATCTGATACCCGCTCCGATTCCGGGAATGGACCGGACGATCTCTGGCCTGCAAACTGGGGCCGGTCCATTCCCGGAATCGAGGATCCCAACCGGGTCGTGTTTGACAAGTGGGCCAAGTCTGCCTATAATCGAAATTAACCACATAGACCGCTGTGGCAGAGACGCCCGGTATTGTGCCGATGGCGTTCTTTTTTGTGTACCAAACTACGTTCTAGCAGGTGAGGGCAAGATGAAAATCCCAGAAAGCTCGAGACGCCGTTTCTATCGTCCTACCCTTTCAACGCGGGTTGCCGCGCTGGTTTCCTCTGCTCGCCTCTCCTGTACCCCCTGTTGTACCCCCTGTTGTTGCTGTTAAAGCTTCCACTCTGCACGTCTTTCCGTTTTTCTCAATTGGATTTGCCGGACTGCGGGGTGGCTTCCCAGCGTCAGCTTGTCCTGCCCTGTCTGGGCTGACCAGTTGATTTGCCGAGCGCCTCGCCGTCTGCCCACAATCGAACTGTCTGCTGATCCGCCCACTGTTGCGCGCACTGTGTCACCGCATGCGCCTGCTCAAGGCCGGGATCAGCAATGACATACCGTCCAGATGACAGCCTCGCGGAATGGGGCTGCCGCTGATCAGCGAAGCAAAGGAAGCAACAACAATGAACATTCCCAGCGCGATCCTCCCCCAGGACCAGGCCCTCGAAGCGTGGCAGCACGCCTTTTTTGCCCGCCTGAACCGCCGCTTTGAAAACGCGCCTGCCGAGGACATCCTGGCCTGGGCCATCGCCGATTTTGGCACAGGGCTTTCCATCGGCACAGCCTTTGGGGCCAGCGGAATGGTTCTTATGGACCTGGCGTTGCAGATCGACCCAAACGTGGACATCTTCTACGTGGACACGGGCTATTTCTTCCCCGAAACCCTCGACCTGATCCAGCGCACCCAGGAGCGCTATGGCCGCCCTCTGCGCCGGGTGACGCCGGAGCAGACCATCGCCCAGCACGAAGCCGATTACGGACCCACTCTCTACGCCCAGGACCCGGACCTCTGCTGCCAGATTCGCAAGATTCAGCCCATGGAAGCAGCCCTACGCGGTCGCACGGCCTGGGTCAGCGCGCTGCGCCGGGATCAGTCGTCCACCCGGGCCCAGACGCCCATCCTGCGCTGGAATGGTCGCCACGGTGTCGCCAAAATTGCGCCCCTGGCTCGTTGGAGCGAGGAGGATGTGTGGAATTACGTCCATCGGCACAACCTGCCCTACAATGAACTACACGACCGCAACTACCCCAGCATCGGCTGCTGGCCCTGCACCCGTGCTGTGAAGCCAGGGGATGACTTGCGGGCTGGGCGCTGGAGTGGGCTGGCCAAGACGGAGTGTGGGTTACACTGGGCGGAAGGCAAAGCTGTGTGAACGGGATTGTGCTGATCGGCCACGGCAGTATTAAGAGTGCCAGCGGTGCGGCGATGATTCGTCTGACCGCACGCCTGCGCGAGCAGGGGGTGGCGGCTGTGGTGGAGGCGGGCTTTCTCAACTACAGCCGCCCAACTCTGGCCGAAGCCATCGAAAAGTGTGTCAGTCTGGGGGTGGAGCGGCTCTTTGTCCAGCCCTATTTTTTGATCGACGGCGTCTACGTGCAGAACGATCTGGCCGGGGAGATCGCTGTCTACGCGACCCGCTGGCCTGGGGTGCGCTTTGTCATCGGGTACAGTTTTGGCGATCACTGGCTGATGGGCGCCATTGCCCTGGACCGGGTGCGGGTCGTCGATCCCAGCCTGGACCAGGAGAAGAAACAGGCGGCCCTGCTACTGATGGCCCACGGCACGCCAGACGCGGCGGCCAACGCTCCTCTGGAACGGATTGCGGAGCGGCTGGGCGTAGCCAGCGACTATTGCCAAGTGACGGTCAGCTATCTGGACTGCAACGAGCCGACGATTCCCACAGCCATCGACGGGCTGGTGGAGAATGGGGCGGCCCGCATTGTGGCCCTGCCCTACTTTCTGCACAAAGGCCGCCATGTGCGGGACGATCTGCCCCGTCTGCTGGCCGAAGCCCGCCAGCGCCATCCCGCGCTGGAAATAACAGAAGCGGCGGAGTTGGGCTACGATTTACGCCTGGCGGAGTTGATTGCCGAGCGGGTAAAAGCAGAGGAGAGTTGAGATTGGCGATTGGAGATTGGGTGGTGGCAGACGACGGAGCAAAGACAACCGGCGTTGGCAAAGCGTGGCTGGTGGGCGCGGGGCCGGGTCGGGCCGATCTGATTACCGTACGCGGGTTGCGCCTGTTGCAGACCGCGGATGTAGTGATCTACGACCGGCTGATTGGCCGGGAGTTGCTGGACGAGGCGCGCCCGGGTGCGGAACTGATCTTTGCGGGCAAGCGCCCAGAATACCACAGCCTGAGCCAGGACGAAATCAACCGGCTGCTGGTGGAGCGGGTGCAGGCCGGGCAGCAGGTGGTGCGGTTGAAAGGGGGCGATCCTTTCGTTTTTGGCCGGGGTGGGGAAGAAGCTCTGGCCCTGCGCGCCGCGGATCTGCCCTTTGAAATTGTGCCTGGCATTTCGTCGGCCCTGGCCGTGCCTGCCTATGCGGGCGTGCCTGTCACCCACCGCGCCATAGCCACCAGTTTTGCGGTCATCACCGGTCACGAGGCCCCGGGCAAAGCCAACAGCCAGACCGACTGGGGCGCTCTCGCCCGTATCCCTACCCTCGTCGTGCTGATGGGTATAGGGCAGATTGCCAGCATCGCCCAGGCCCTCGTCGCGGCGGGGCGGGATGGGCAGACACCCGCCATTGCCATCAGCCAGGGAAGCACCGACCAGCAACAGTCTGTGCGCTCCACTCTGGCTGACCTGTCTTCTGCCATCGACAGGGCACGCCTGGCCGCACCCGCCGTTATCGTCATCGGGCAGGTGGCCGCTTTCCACGACCAGTTGGACTGGTTTCTCCCCGATGGCGCATCCGCCGGTCTGGTGGAGGAGGAGCCGGTGACACTACTGCTCACTGATTACTGCTCACTGACCCACTGATGCCCAGCCGCTATCCCATCACCCTCATCCATCTCGAAACTATCCTCGCCGTCGTCGTGGGCGGCGGTGTAGTGGGCGAACGCAAAGTGCGGGGTCTGCTGGCAGCCAACGCCCGGGTGCGGCTGATTGCCCCGACAGCTACCCCCAGCCTGATCGCCTGGGCCGAAAGCGGTCAGGTTGAGTGGGTGCAAAGAGAGTTCCAGCCTGGGGATCTGGCCGATGCGGGGATTGTCTTTGCCGCCACAAATGTGCGGGCTGTCAATCGGGCCGTGACAGACGAGGCTCTGGGGCGCGGCCTGCTGGTGAATGTGGCGGGCGCGCCCGCCGAAGGCAATTTTCACGCGCCGGCGGTGCATCGCACAGACGAGGCCGTCATTGCCGTCAGTAGCTACGCGGGCAGACCCGGCATCGCCACCCGTCTGCGCGACCGGATTGCGCAGCTCCTCGATTCGTTTGCGTAGGGCGGACTGTCAGTCCGCCTTACGGGTTCTGGGCGAACTGACAGTCCGCCCTACGGGTTCTGGGCGCGGCGGATCAGATCGCTGGTGAGTTCCTGATAGACGGGGGGAAGGGTACGGCGGGTGGCCCAAAAGCCGGTCCAGGCGACGAAGATCACCAGACCGATCAGCGCGGGCAGGGCTGTGGGCAGAACGAAGGGAGCGGGAATCCACAGGGCAGCTGCCACTGTGCCGGGGAGCAGCCAGGGCCAGGGAAGTCTCTCCAACAGGGCCAGATCGAGGGTGATCCAGGCAGTGGTGACACCGGCCATCAAGAGTCCACCGCCGAGGAAGGCCAGAGCCAGCCGGTCGATAAAGGCCGCCCATTCCCCGTTGGCCGCGCCGGGCAGCAGCGCCATCCAGACCGTCACCCCGGCGATGAGCAGCCCAGCCGAGAGCAGCATCAGCCCACTTTGGAGCATTGTGGCGACCCGGTGTGCGGGCGAGTAGACGTACATCAACGCCACCAAAAAGGCCATCCAGCCAAAGACCCCGGCCAGAGCCAGCCAGCCGCCCAGACTCCACAGCAGTTCATTGTGGCCCAGCCACGCCTGACGCGCTTCCCACCCGCTTTCCACAGCCAGGGGCGTAGGCAGCAACAGCAAACCGTAGAGAAAGACAGCCAATAGAATGAATGCGGCAAAACGAGCCAGTGGAATCAACTTCATTGCTTACTCGCCGGTTGTAGATGACGCTGAGGTCGAGTTGTCCAGAGCAGCGACCCGCTCGCGCAAACGTTCTCGATAGACGATCTGATTCGCCGGACCGGTGGCCGGATCCGGGAAGCGGGCATCGGCCTTGGCCTGCCCCTGGCGCAGGGCATCTTCCATATCGATCCCGCACTGGTAGGCCACTTTGAAAAGCATCACTTGCAGATCACTCAGTTCCAGAGCCAGCAGTCCGCGCACTGCATCTTCATCCGGCGGGTCCAGCGGGCGGTAGCCTTCCAGCATCTGCACCAGTTTGCTCACCTCGCCCAACTCCTCCAGCGCGTGCAGGAGCGTATGGCTTACCAGCACCCGATCCCAGGTGCGGGCCGTATCCCACTCTTTTAGCCAGCGCTGGTAGTCTCGGATGTGCATGGGGCGTCCTGTTGAAGAGAGTGAACAGTTATCAGTACTCAGTGCAAGGATCGATGCCGTTCACTGATTACTGCTCACTCAATGTCATTAAGTTAAGCGTGGAGGGAGCATCCTCAGATGCGGCTCTACCGCTGTGGACCCGCATCTGAGGATGCTCCCTCCACAGCAAATTAGTGTTTGCGTTCTTAACTTAAT
>JACQGT010000145.1 GCA_016199425.1 Chloroflexota bacterium | reverse complement strand
CATGAATGAGGAAAGTAATGCACCGCCCCGCACCTGTCGCACTGGTCGATGTGCCCGCCCAGCGCCCCGCTCCGGCAATCCACCAAATTGCGCATCACCCGCCGCTGCTCCACCGTCAGTCGATGACTCGCAGCATACGCCTCGCCATACACACGAAAAATCTCGTTGACGCTGCGCCGCTCTTCCCCTGTCCTATGCTCTCGACCCTCTGGCCGCACTTCAACTCCTGGTGCATCTGCCTGCATTTCACCTTTCTCTGCCTGCCTCTTGCCCGCCATCTTCCCCTACGCCCCTCACCTCGTCCCTTCACGTCCTCCCGGCCTTCGTTCAACGTGTAGTTAAGCCGCCTGCGGGTCAGACGCAGACGACATCTCGACGAAGCCAGGCGCTTCGCCGCACCAAACTTGTCAACGAAACAAGACCAGCAGGTCGGCTTCAACGCAAAGTTGGACGAAGGCCGGCCCCGGGAGAGACTCTATGGGGATTGCGCCCTTCCCGGCACGCGCCGGCAGCGGACGGGAGCAGTGCGCCACGGCCAGCGCTTGTCAGCGGGAAATGCTGGAAACGGGAGGGGAATCGCCTCCGCACTCGCCTGCTTTTCGCCCAATCTGCGCCCTTTTCCGCAGCCAGAAGCGCGTGATCCGCTCCTGTAGCTGGGGATACTGGCTCAATTCCGGATCCGCGGCCAAGAGTTCCTGGGCATACAGTGTCAGGTCGCGCTCTTTTCCATCCGGGTCGTTTGCGCGACAAGTCGGTCTACCTGTTGGCGCAGCCAAACATTTATCAGTGTTTGCGTGCTGACGTTACGCGCCCGGGCTATTTGTAAGATGTCCAACATCAGATCTGGTTCGATTGTCACCACACTCCGCCGCGCGGATGGATCAAATGACACTTCAACTTCATAGGTTTGGGCGTCGTAATCAGCCAGGCTGTGGGTATCCCAGAAGTCCGCCATCTCTTCCAGGGTGCGCGAACCAGAAATGCTACTCGCCCTATCGTCTTGCATACCGTTACTCCAGGCTGATTTTGTGAGGAAGCCCCGCCCGCACTATATCACAGCAATTCTATCCCCTCAACTCACATCCCCGTGACCCCGCCAGAAGCGCGTGACCCGCTCCTGTAACTGGGGGTATTGACTCAATGTCGGGTCTGCGGCGAAGAGTTCCTGGGCGGCTTGCTGGGCCAGGGCCAGTGTGGCCGTGTCGCTGAGCATCGCCATTTTCAGATCGGGCAGACCGCTCTGGCGTGTGCCCAGGAAATCGCCCGGACCGCGCAGTTGCAGGTCTTTCTCCGCAATGGCAAAGCCGTCTGTTGTGGCGACCAGCGCATCCAGCCGCTCGACGGATACGGGGTTGTCGGCCCGGCTGATGAGCGCGCAGTGGCTTGCGTGGCTACCCCGGCCCACCCGTCCCCGGAACTGGTGTAGCTGGGCCAGGCCAAAGCGCTCGGCGTCCTCAATCAGCATAACCGTCGCGTTGGGCACATCGATCCCCACCTCCACAACGCTGGTACTCACCAGCACATCCAACTCTCCCGCGCCAAAGGCGCGCATTACGGCGTCTTTTTCGCTGCCGCTCAAGCGCCCGTGGAGCAGCCCCAGCCGCAGGTCCGGGAAGATTTCCTGGCTCAAGCGGGCGTGTTCGTCCACCGCCGCGCCCACGTCCAGTTTATCGCTCTCCTCCACCAGCGGGTAGATGATGTACCCCTGTCGCCCTTCCTGCACCCGCTGCCGCAGAAAAGCGTAGAGCCGTTCCCGCTCGCCGGGGGTGAAGCGTTTGGTCACAATCGGCGTGCGGCCTGGCGGCAGTTCGTCGATGACACTCACGTCCAGATCGCCGTAGACCGTCAAGGCCAGGCTGCGGGGGATGGGCGTGGCGCTCATTACCAGCATATGGCTCACCAGCGCCTGCTCCGGGGCGTCGGGTGATTTCTCCCGCAGCGCGCCCCGCTGCTCCACGCCGAAGCGGTGCTGCTCGTCCACCACCACAAAGGCCAGGTTGTGGAAGGCCACCCCCTCCTGGATCAGCGCGGTCGTGCCCACAGCCACGTCGATGGAACCGTCGGCCAGCCCGGCCAGGACAGACTCCCGCTCCGCGCCCGTCACTCGCCCGGTGAGCAACGCCACGCGCAGGGGTGCGCCGTCGGGCCGGGTGAGGCGTTGCCCTGAGCCTGTCGAAGGGTTGCCGAGTAGAGCGCTCAGCCCCCGGTGGTGCTGTTCGGCCAGGATTTGGGTGGGGGCAAGCAGAGCAGATTGCGCGCGGTTGGCCGCGGCGATGTACATCGCGCCCGCAGCCACCGCCGTCTTGCCGCTGCCCACATCCCCCTGCACCAACCGGCTCATGGGCACGCTGCGGGCCAGGTCGCGGCGGACTTCGCCCAACACCCGCTGCTGTGCGCCGGTCAGGGCAAAGGGCAACGCCCGTGTAAACTGTGCAACGGTTGCATCGTCGCTGGGCAGTGCGGGGGCCGTGGCCTGTTGCAGCAGGTGACGACGCTGCTGTACGCCCAACTGAATGTAGAAAAACTCGTCAAAAGCCAACCGTTTGCGGGCCACATCCAACTGTTCCGGGTTCTCCGGCTGGTGAATCTGTTTCAGCGCATTGGGCAGACTGATCAACCCAAATTTGGAGCGCACCTTCTCCGGCACGGGGTCGCCCACCGCGGCCAGCCCGTCGCGCAAAGCCCAGTCCACCAGATCACCGATTGTCTTGCTGGTCAGCCCTTCAGTGAGGGGATAAACGGGAAGAATCGGCCCATTGGCAATATCGCTGCTCTCCAGCGGCTCAAAGACCGGGCTTTCCAGGGTCTTATAGCCCATATGCAGGCCAACTTTGCCGCTAAAACGGTAGCTTTGGCCGGTTTCCAGTTTGGCCGCGCTCCATTTGCTCCACCAGGTGGCGCGCAGGCTGCCCGTGCCGTCGTTGAGAACCGCCTGCACCATCTCCCGGTTCATCGCCAGTTTGCGATTTTCCAGCTTCCAGAGATTGGCCGCCACCGTCACCTGCTCGCCAGGCTGCATTTCGGCGATGGTGCGCAGACGGCTGAAATCGTCGTAGCGGGCGGGCAGATGCCAGATAAGCTCCCAGACGGTGTGTATGCCCAGGCGCTCCAACTGCGCGGCGCGCACAGAGCCGACGCCGCGCAGGGTGGTGACAGGCGCGTCCAACTTCTGCGCGGCGCTGACCGGCGGCACGCTGACCGCCGGGTCATTGCGGATGGGCGCGGGTGTTGGGCCAGCGGGGGCGACGACGGCTTCCGGCATGACCGGAGGCCGGGAGGGTCGCTCGGTCTGGCTGGTCGCCACCTGATCGATGGCGGCCAGGGCGGTGTCCTGAGTCCATCGAAGGGCTGGGTCCGGCGCGGGCGCAGCCGGGTTGTCCAGCAGAGCCAGAATGGCGCGGGCGATCGGCTGCCGGTCCGCTTCCTTTGCATCGGCGTAGCGCAGCAGGCGCGTACCGATTTCCCTGACCAGCCCGGCTTCCACGCCGTCCGCCAGCGCGTCGTGACGCCAGCGCTCTTGCAGCGCGGCCATACCGCCCACAACCGCCCGATCCCGCCAGCCGGTCTTCTCTTCCAGCGCAAAAATGTTGCGCAGCCGGGTCAACGCGTTTGTCGCCATTATACAAGTCCCTCGTAAACGATGACACCCATGACATTGGGGCCGAGATGGGCCGCCAGACTGGGCGTGTAGCGCAGGATGCGCACGGGCACGCCGGGCAGTCCTGTCCGCATATGCTGGGCAAAGGCATCCTGGGACTGCTCGTAACGGTGCTGGACGACGCCTACCTCTTCCAGATTGGAAAATTCAGCGGTGAAGTTGTAGAGCTTCTCCACCACTTCCTCCCGGTTCTGCACCTTTTCCAGAGGGATCAGTTTGCCATCTTCCATTGTAATCATGGCTTTGATGCCCAGCATCGTGCCCAGCACACTTTGGGCCGACCCCAGCTTGGCGCTGCGTTCCAGATAATGCAAGGTTTCGGAGAAAAAGGTGACGTAGAGATGGGGGATAGTCCCGTTGATCAGCCGGGCTATCTCGACCAGATCGGCCCCATCGGCCGCGGCCTTGGCGGCCTTTTCCACGAGGATGCTCAACCCCATGGAAGTGGTCAGGCTGTCGATGACCCGGATGCCGTAGCGCCCCATCATCATTTCGGCAGCCTTGCGCGATTGCGCCCACATGGGGCCGAGGTGGCTGCTCATGTGGATGGCGATTACCTGGTCGGCCTGCTTGCCTACCTTCTGGTAGCAATCCAATATCCGATTGATATTGGGCGCTTCCAATTCTGGCAGAACGGCTCGCCCGCCCACCTGATTCTCGCGCAGAACCTGAAAGAAGCGCTCGACCGAAAAGTCTGCGCTCTCGTCGTAGCGTTCGCGGCCCACGCGCAGAACTTGGGGGATAACTTCGATGGAATAGGCTTCCAATACTTCTTGGGGAAGCGCGGCATTACTATCGGTGATAATACGAACTTTACCCACGGAACGAACTCCATACGTGTGCTTGCATTGACGGTTTTGCTCGTCTCTTTTTGACAGTCTCAGATGCTTGTGGTAATCTCAAACAGATATTGTGTCGGACGGAATGGGGCTGACACGCCTCTCCCAGAAGACAGAGCAGACATCCAACCGTAGCGTAAACAGTGGCGGGAATGACCGCACATACGACAATAAGGGAGTGAACGAATTATGGCGAAGTGTCAGCAGTGCGGCAAAGGTCCCCAATTTGGCAACAACCGGCCCTGGTCCAAGAAGGCCACCCGCCACAAATGGGATGTCAACATCCAGAAGGTGAAAGTGCTGGAGGGCAGCACGACTGTCTCCAAGCGGCTTTGCGCCTCCTGCATCAAGACGCTCTCGAAGGCGTAGAGCATTCCCGGTTGTACCCAATCCGGTGTCAGAGTCAAAACGTCGATCCGCAAGGGTCGGCGTTTTTGTGTTCCCATGGGGAAGAGAAGGGGGACGCTTTTTAATGCTGTACTCATTCTGCACCTCGCCGCTGGACGGCCCGGCGCAGTTGACCGCAGCCCGCGTTGATTTCGATGCCCCGGCGCAGACGCACAGTGGCAGCCACGCCCCGGCTGCGCAGAATTTCCACGAAACGGGCCGTGTCCACGTCGCTGGTGGGCTGGAAAGGGCTGTCCGGGATGGGGTTGAGCGGGATGACGTTGACGTGACAGAGCAACGGGCTGAGCTTGTCCGCCAGCTCCGCGGCCAACGCCGGGCTGTCGTTGATACCCTGCATCAGTGCGTACTCGAAGGTGACCCGGCGGTGGGTCTTGTCGATGTAACGCTGCACAGCCGCCAGCAGATCGGCCACGGGATAGCGGCTGTTGATGGGCACAAGCGACGAGCGCAAGGCATCGTTGGGCGCGTGCAGGCTCACGGCCAGGGCAATCTGAACCCCCTCATCGGCCATGCGGTCGATCATCGGAATCAGCCCGACGGTGCTGAGGGTGATGTGACGTGCACCCAGACCGAAGGCATCGGCGTCGGTCAGGCGGCGTAGAGCGCTCCACACATTGCGGTAGTTGTGCATGGGTTCGCCCATCCCCATCAGTACGACATTTGTGACAGAGGTGGGCCGTTCCACATTCATCTGGGGTCCGGCCTCGCTGTTTGCCAAATAGCGGGCGAAATAGAGTACCTGGGCCACAATCTCCCCCGCGGTCAGGTTGCGGGCCAACCCGCCCTGGGCCGTGGCGCAAAAGGTGCAGCCCATGGCGCAGCCCGCCTGGCTGCTGATGCAGAGGGTGCGGCGCTTGTCATAGAGCATCAGCACCGTTTCGACCGTCTGCCCGTCGGCCAGGCGAAAGAGTACTTTCTGGGTGTCGCCGTCCTGGGAGAGAATGCGGGTCGCCGATGCCAGGGGAGAGATAACCCAACGCTCATCCAGTTTTTCACGCAAAACTCTGGGGAGATTCGCCATTTCGTCAAATGAGGCAGCGAAATGCTTATAGACCCACTCCCAGATTTGCCGGGCGCGATAGGTGGGCTCTCCCAACCCCGCGACGATCTGCGTCACTTCCTCCCACGAAAGATCGAGCAGTGCGGTCTTCTCTTTTTGTTCCGTGCCCACGTCAAAAGTGATTTCTGCCATACGCTCCATTGTAGCGCGTGGCTCACGGCCCGGTCAAAAAACAATGCGGAGTGCGGAATTCCGCATTCATCGGTCTGCTGCTTTGAATTCCGCCAACAGTTCCGGCAATCCAGGCAGGATGAAGGCCGGGCGCAAGGGTTCGCGCTCGAACTGCTCTTTGGAGGTGATGCCGGTGAGGACCGCGGCGGTGGGCATGCCCAGACGGACCGCGCCTTCAATGTCCGTCTCGTAGCGGTCGCCCACCATCAGAGTGGTGGTGGTGCTGCTGCCCAATTTGTGCATGGCCTGCTCGTACATCCCTGCATTGGGCTTGCCGATAATTGTGGGGGTGACGCCGGTGGCGGTTTGCAGAAGGGCGATAATCGCGCCTGTGCCGGGGATTTCGCCCCGCTCGCTGGGGAAGGAGGCGTCGCTGTTGGTAGCCACGTAGCGCGCACCCCGGTGGATGGCCAGGGTAGCGTCGGCCAGCCGTTCGTAGCGGGCGTGGAAGTCAATGCCGGAGACGACGATTTCGGCTTGCGTGTAGTCCTCGATGAGGGTGAAGCCCTGGCGTTCCAGCGCCCAGCGCAGCCCCTCCTCGCCGATAACAAAGAGCCGTGCGCCGTCGGGATATTCTTCCTTCAGCCAGCTCGCCGTCGCTAGCGCGCTGCTCAGGATGTGATCCTCGTCGGCCCGGATGCCCATTCTGGTAATCTTTTCGATGAACTGTGCGGGCGTGCGCGAGGAGTTGTTGGTCACAAAAAGCCAACTGCGCCCGGTGGCTTCCAGATAGTCCAGCAGAGGCTGGACGCCGGGCAGGGGGTCGTTGCCCACATAGACGACGCCGTCCATATCGAGAAGGACGGCGCGCACGGAGCGAAGGTTGTGTTGGGTCATCAATTATTTTCTCCATGTGTGTCTTGTTCCACATCCACCGCCGCGGACGCCACCGCCCACGCCACCAGAAACCAGACGCCCCCGCCAATCAGCAGAGCCATCCCAATACTGGCCGGGTTGGGCGGCACATTGCCCCGGAATATGCCTATAACAGTGAGAAAAATGCCCAACCCGCCCGCGAGCAGGCCGATTTTCAAAGGTGTACTCAGTTTTTTCCACATAGCTGATCTCCGCTTTTTAGAAGTAAGCAGTGAGCAGTTATCAGTAGGTCAGTAATCAGTAATCAGTAGGGATGTACCGTCACTGATGACTGATGACTGTTCACTGTTCTAGCTACCCGACAGTTTTAACAAGCACCGGTTGTTAGGCCCAGCGCAGCAGGGAAGTG
>JACQGT010000124.1 GCA_016199425.1 Chloroflexota bacterium | reverse complement strand
GGTCCTCGACGGCAACGGCCCCCTGCTCTTGGAAGAACCGGAGCTGTCGCTCCATCCCGATGTGGTACGCTACATACCCCAGATGTTTGCCCGCATCCAACGACGTACTGACCGCCAAATTCTGGTCAGTTCCCACTCGCCGGACCTGCTCCGGGACAACGGCATCGGCCTGGATGAAGTGTTGGTTTTGCAGCCGGGAAGTGAAGGGACAGTCGTTCATCCTGCCTCTCAGTTTGATGAGGTGGTTCGCTTGTTGGAAGGCGGCGTTTCTTTGGGAGATACGCTGCCTGCGCTGACACGACCGGTCAATGTCCAGCAACTAGCGCTGTTCGAGGGTTGACCGTGACTGCGACATCACCCCCCAGCGTGAGCGCTGCGGTTGAGGGCATTGTGGATGAGGCCATCCTGCGCCGTATCTTTCTCACCGCCAATCTTGCCCTGCACCGGGTCTATATTGCCGATGGGAAATCCAATCTCCTGCAACGTCTTCCCGGCTACAATCACGCGGCCCGCTGGCAGCCCTGGATTGTGCTGATCGATCTGGACCAGGACGCAGAATGCGCGCCAGCAGCCAGCCAGACTTGGCTGCCTGAAATCGTTCCCAATCTCTGTTTGCGTAGCGCTGTGCGCGCTGTCGAAGCCTGGCTCTTTGCCGATCCTGCGTCTCTGGCCCAATTTCTGCGCGTACCCATCGCCCAGATACCGCCCCAGCCAGAAAGTGTGGGCGACCCCAAATTGGCGATGGTCAATCTGGCGCGACGTTCCCGACGCCCGGCCATTGTGGAGGATATGACGCCGCGTCCCCACAGCGGTCGCAGCGTTGGGCCAGCCTATGCGTCCCGGTTGATCGAATACGCCAACCAGTTTTGGCAGCCGCAAATTGCCAAAGACAATAGCGATAGCCTGCATCGGGTCTATCGCTGTTTGGGAAAATTAGTCCAAACGTCAGGATAGTTCACCTCCTATGCCCAAAAAACTGATCGAAGTCGCCCTGCCCCTGGAAGCCATCAACGCCGAGTCGGCCCGGGAAAAGTCCATCCGCCACGGCCACCCCAGCACCCTGCACCTCTGGTGGGCGCGGCGACCCCTGGCCGCCTGCCGGGCTGTCCTCTTTGCCCAGATGGTGGACGACCCTTCCGGCCACCCGGAACTCTTCCCCACAGACGAAGCCCAGGAGAGCGAACGCCAGCGTCTCTTTCGCCTGATCGAAGAGCTGGTCAAATGGGAGAATGTGAACAACGAAGCCCTGCTGGCAGAAGCCCGGGCCGAAATCCGCAAATACGCGCCCGACGGCCTGCCCCCGCCTGTGTTGGACCCCTTCGCCGGAGGCGGCTCTATCCCCCTGGAAGCCCAGCGTCTGGGGCTGCGGGCTTACGCCAGTGACCTCAACCCCGTGGCCGTACTCATCAACAAAGCCCTCATCGAAATCCCGCCGAAGTTTGCCGGGATGCCGCCCGTGAACCCCACCCGTAGGGGCGGCCCCCCGTGGCCGCCCGCAACCCCGCGTCTCGCAACGGGACAGGCACAGGGGCCTGTCCCTACGGTTTTGTTGACCGGCGACGATTGGAAGGGCTCGGCCGGCCTGGCCGAGGATGTGCGCTATTACGGCCAGTGGATGCGCGACGAGGCCGAACGGCGCATCGGCCATCTCTACCCGCCGGTGAGCGGCGATCAGCGATCAGCGACAGGCGAACGGGAAGACGATCCCCAGTCGCCAGTCGCCAGTCGCCAGTCGCCTCTTACCGTCATCGCCTGGCTGTGGGCGCGCACTGTGGCCTGCCCCAACCCGGCCTGCCGCGCCCGTATGCCGCTGGTGCGCTCCTTCGAGCTTTCCACCAAAGCGGGCAAACGGGCCTGGGTGCAGCCGCTGATCGACCGCAACGTGCAGCCGTCCCAGGTGCGTTTCAGCGTACACACCGCCGGTCGGGGCGGCCCTGCGCAGCCGTCCGCAACTCACCCGCCCGCAGGGACAGTCGAGCGCCGGGGCGCAGTCTGCATCTGCTGTGACACACCCGTCAGTTTTGACCACGTGCGGGAAGAAGGCCGGGCCGGGCGGATGGGCGCGCAATTGATGGCGATTGTGGCCGAAGGCGACCGCCAGCGGGTCTATTTGCCGCCCACGCCAGAACAGGAAGCGATTGCCGCCTCTGCCTGTCCCCAAAATGTGCCGGACACCGACCTGCCCGAACAGGCGTTGGGCTTTCGCGTGCAGTTGTACGGTATGAAAAAGCACCGGGACCTCTTCACCCCCCGCCAACTGGTCGCCCTGACCACCTTCAGCGATCTGGTGGGGGAGGCCCGCCAGCGCGTCCTGGCCGACGCCGAGTCCGCGGGGCTGGCCGCGGCGCGGGCCGCGTCCTATGCCGATGCGGTGGCGACGTATTTGGGGATGACTGTAGATAAACAAGCCGATCTTGCAAATGCACTAAATAGATGGGAACCGGTTGCGCAGTGCCCTCGACAGTTGTTTGCGCGACAGGCCATTCCTATGGTTTGGGATTTTGCGGAAGGCAACCCTTTAGGAACCAGTTCGGGGTCATGGCAAGTGTTATTAGATAACCTGACACGCTCATTTACATCACCTGCATTTGAGTTTTCGAGACAAAAAAGTGGCGTAGTGGTGCAATCCAATGATACCGCCGGGCTATCTTACGATTTTGCTTACGATGCAGAAAGGACGATTTCTCGGCTACGAATTT
>JACQGT010000126.1 GCA_016199425.1 Chloroflexota bacterium | reverse complement strand
GTATGAGAAGGACAGCGAAGGCTTTTGGGTCAAGGACGGCGAGCGCATCCAGGCTGCGATGGGTGGCTGGCAGGTTTTCACCGACATCGGCCCGGTCATCGCCGAGCAGTTGCGCAAGGGAGGCTTCGAAGCCGAGTTCACCACCCCCGCCGATCAGGGTACGCGCATCGGCGACGGCACAGCCAAGATCTGGCTGAACGGACACGGCGGCTCGATCGTCGATCCCTTCGATACGATGGATATGTACACCAGCAAGTATTGGGCGCCGGCCGGCCAGCCGACCAGCTACAACTCCCGCTTCCGCAATGCTGAGTACGACGCGGTGCTGGAGGAAATGGCGAACATGAAGCCCGATTCCAGCGATCCCAAGTATATGGACCTCTATCTGAAAGGCATCGAAATCTATCTGGACAACTTGATCGATTGCCCGATCCAGCAGTGGATGCATCGCATTCCGATGAACACTACCTATTGGACCAACTGGCCGACGGCGGAGAATTCCTATGTCAATGGTGCCTTCTGGCATCTGACCTTCCCGCTCATACTGCAGCATCTGAAACCTGCCGCCTAGATTTGTCGGTAGTGTCCCTCAGTTTCCGTGATTGAGTAGGTCTTTCGGCACTAGATGTCGTGTCTGCGGCCCTGAGTGTCTTAGTGGTGGGGAATGCCCTAGTACAGCGCGGCGTAAATATCTATGGGGTACCGATCGCTCTCGCCGGGTCCGTGACCCGGCGGCATCCAGTGGACAACCCCCCGCCGGTCACGGACCGGCAGAGAGCAGAAACCGTGGAAGGATTTACGCCGTCGTGTACTAGTATCGTCTCCGAAGGGGTGTATGGCCCTTCTGAAGGTGCAGGCTCTTGTGCCTGCGACTATACCACTAAGACACTCAGGGGTCTGCGGCCAAGAAGCATTTAGATGTAGTAGCTAGAGCTTAATTCGAGTTAGTTTGCCGCCGAAATCCGCCTTTCTGCCAAGAAATTCCCTACATACAGTATGCCGCGGCCATATTTATCAAGGAATATCAAGGAAGATGAGGGACACCACCAATCCAGTACATAGGGGAAATCCATGAACGCGAAGAATCTCAATCGACGTGATTTTTTACGGCTGACCGGTATTGCGACTGCTGGCGTGCTTGCAGCAGCCTGTGGCACCCAGCCCATTGAGCCCGCTGCTCCAGCCGTCGAAGCGCCTGCTACTACTGCTCCCGCCGCCGCCGAAGCGCCTGCTGCCGTGAGTGGCCTGAAAGATGTGCCTCGGGAGAAGACGTTGATTCTCATGTTCGGCGGCGACGGCACTCAGTTTACCGACACCGGCTTGGGCAACCCGTATGCCGCTGGCGCAACCCACCAGATCGGCAGTGCGGCCATGTGGGAACCGCTGATCTTCTACTCGGCCTTCGCCGACGAATCCATCCCGTGGCTTGCCACTGGTTTTGAGTACAATGAAGACTTCACGGAGCTGACCATCAACATCCGCGAGGGTGTGGAGTGGAGCGATGGCACGCCCTTTACCGCCGGCGACGTGGCCTTTACCCTGAATATGCTCAAGGCGAAGGCTCCCCTCCTGTCCAACTCCACAGTAATCGCGGCCTGGGTTGCGGAAGCCACAGCGGTGGACGATTTGACAGTGCATATCACCTTCAACTCGCCTCGCCCCCGCTTCATGTTCACCCACCTCTCCTTCAAATTCGACACCGGTATCAAAATCGTACCAGAACACATCTACAAGGATGTCGAAGATGTCTCCGGCTTCAAGGGCTACGATGCGGAAAAGGGTCTGCCTTTGGCGACCGGCCCCTACAAGATCGTGGAATGGACCACATCGCAGAAGTTCATCGATCGCCGGGATGACTGGTGGGCAGCCAAGACCGGCTTTGCCGAATTGCCCGCGGTCGAACGCATTCTGATGATCCCGTATGCGAACGAGACCCGGATGGTCCAATTGATCGTCAACAACGAGGTCGATTCCACTTTGAGCCTGAGCGCGACAACGATTCCCCAGGCTGTGGCCCAGAACCCGAAGATCATCACCCACAGCGGTCGTGAGTTGCCCATGGGCTACATCGACTGGTGGCCCACCTCCATGTGGTTCAACACTGACGAAGGCCCCTACGCCGACAAGAACGTGCGTTGGGCGGTCAGCTACTCGATTGACCGGGAGCAGATGCTGGATGTGGCCCTGCAAGGCTCCGGCACGATCACCTCGTTGCCCTTCCCGCAATACCCGCCCCTGCAGCCCTACTTCGATGCGGCCAAACCATTGCTGGAGCAGTACAACACCAATGAATTCAATCTGGACAAGGCTGCCGAACGCATGACGGCTGCCGGGTATGAGAAGGACAGCGAAGGCTTTTGGGTCAAGGACGGCGAGCGCATCCAGGCTGCGGTAGGTGGCTGGCAGGTTTTCAACGACATCGGCCCGGTCATCGCCGAGCAGTTGCGCAAAGGTGGTTTCGAGGCCGAATTCGTCACCCCGGCGGATCACGGAACTCGCATCAGTGATGGCACAGCCAAGATTTGGCTCAACGGACACGGCGGCTCCATCGTCGATCCCTTCGATACGATGGACATGTACACCAGCAAGTATTGGGCGGCCGCTGGCCAGCCGACCAGCTACAACTCCCGCTTCCGCAATGCTGAGTACGACGCAGTGTTGGAGCAAATGGCCAATATGAAGCCGGATGCCAACGATCCCGCGTACATGGACCTCTATCTGAAAGGCATCGAAATCTACCTGGACAATCTGGTGGATGCGCCCATTCAGCAGTTTCTGCATCGCATTCCGATGAACACCACCTATTGGACCAACTGGCCGACGGCGGAGAATTCCTATGTCAATGGTGCCTTCTGGCATCTGACCTTTCCGCTCATGCTGCAACACCTTACGCCGGTTGCTTAAGACAAACGCAGTTTGAGCCGCTTTTTCTCCACAGTCTGACACGTAGGCACATTTTCCATGTGTGTACGCAGATGTATCGACCAGCAGAAGGGTGTGATGAGGAGCTGAGTGAATGTCATGCTCCTCATCACACCCTGGTTTACAAGCGGCCCTTCAATCTACCTTCCCAATCCCAGCACTAGATTGCTGACTGTAGGATTTTGCGACAGTCAGCAGTGTGCTGTCCTTTCACGCTACTGCCAGACGTAGTAACAGAGAAAGAGTATTGCTTCTCTTTGTGCTATAGCTGACAGTGCGCCATTATCTGGATTCAGATCAGGAGGCACCCGGTGAGATATCCTCCCGCGTTCGTTCTCAAACGGTTGATTTTGTTGCTCATGATCGTTTGGACGGCAGCAACCCTCAATTTCTTTATCCCTAAGCTCACACCGCGCAATCCACTGCGGGAAAAACTCTTGGAAGACGCGTCGCGCGGTGGCTATATCCCCCCTGGTTTCAATGAAATGGTTCAGGGCTACGAGAAGAAATTTGGCTTGGACCAGCCCGTTTGGAAGCAATACCTGACCTATATGGGGGATATGGCTCGCTTTGACTTGGGCTATTCCATCTCAAACTTTCCAAAAACTGTAGGAGAGCTGATTGGGGAGGCTATCCCCTGGACAATTGGCCTACTGACGGTTACAACGGCCCTTGCCTTTCTGATAGGGACTTTGCTTGGCGCGTTGATAGCCTGGTCGCGCTCACCTAGTTGGCTCAATTATCTCGTAGCACCGTTATTAACGCTGTCTGCGATTCCGTTCTATCTACTCGCTCTGATCCTCATCTACTTCGTTGCCTTTCAATGGAAGCTTCTGCCATTGGGCGGCGGCTACTCCTTTGGCATTGTGCCCAGTTTTAGCGCTGCGTTTATTTTTGATGTCATGAAGCACGCAATCTTGCCCGCCCTGTCCATCATCCTGGCTAGCACAGGCGGTTGGGCCATCGGCATGCGCGGTATGATGGTAACGGTGCAGGGCGAGGACTATATGACCTTCGCCGAAGCGAAAGGGTTGAAGCCGCGGCGTTTGTTCTTCCGCTATGCGGTCCGCAATGCACTTCTGCCCCAGGTGACTGGTCTTGCTCTCTCCCTGAGTTTCATTGTCTCCGGTTCTGTACTCGTGGAATTGGTCTTTGGCTTTCCAGGCATCGGCACACTCCTTGCCCGCTCCGTTGGCCAGCTAGACTATTTCTTGATTTATGGAATTGTGTTCATTATTATCGTCGCCATCGGCGTGGCAATGTTTATTATGGATATGATCTACCCGCTGCTCGACCCACGGATCAGCTACGAATGAGGTGATTGATGGACAGACTGCAAGGTGTTCTGCGCTATATACGGCGTAATCCCGCATTAGGAGCCGGCATCGGCATCCTATTGTTCTTGATCCTCTTTTCCGTCATCGGTTCGTTCATAACGAACCCACAGGACGCATATCCACTTGCTGCTCCGGCCAGCAAACCCCCGTCCGCCGAGTTCATTTTTGGCACGGATGGACAGGGGCGCGATCTTTTCGCTGTGGCAGTAGCCGGCACTTGGCTCACCATCCGCATTGGGCTGATCGCAGGCGTCATCGGGGTGACCATCGGCACTGTTCTAGGTTTCACATCTGCCTTCTATGGCGGATGGTTTGACATTGTGGTGCGTTGGGTTGTGGATGTGCTGTTGACCGTGCCAGGCCTATTGGTTCTGATTGTCATTGCCTCTTCCTTGGGCGACAAGGCGGTGGATATCAATGGCATGGCTCTGATTATTGCCATGCTGGCCTGGATGGGCCCCACGCGCACCATTCGCTCGCAGGTTCTCAGTATGCGTGAACGTCCCTATGTGATGATGGCGCGGCTGAACGGCATGTCCGGACTCAGTATTATCTTCCGGGAGTTGATCCCGAATCTACTGCCCTATTTGGGAGCAAGTCTAGTTGGCTCAACCAACGGAGCGATTTTTGCCTCGATTGGCCTGGCTGCGCTGGGTCTCGGTCCTTTGCGCGATCCAACTCTGGGCGTGACCATCTACTGGGTCATGAATCAGGGTGCCTTTGTGCGGGGCATGTGGTGGTGGGCTGCCGTCCCCATTTCTATCATCGTTTTGATTTTCGTCATGTTGTTCCTGATTTCCGCGGGGCTTGACGAATTGGCGAATCCCCGAGTGCGGAGGACAGTGTGAACGACAACGGATATGTATTGCGCGTAGAGAATCTGGATGTTCAGTATCACACTGACGCTGGCACAGTCTATGCCAATAGTCAGGTGAGCTTCAATCTAAAACCGGGCGAGCGTTTAGGATTGGTCGGTGAATCCGGCTCTGGAAAGTCTACGTTGGCTCTCGCGATTCTTGGCATGATCAAACCACCAGGCCGGATTGGGGGCGGTGAAATCTGGCTGGAGAATACGGATTTGGTTAAGCTGCCCGAGGAGGCAATTCGCCAAGTCCGCGGACGGCAAGTCAGCATGATACCGCAAGGAGCGATGAATTCGCTCAACCCGGTGGCCCGTATCAAGGACCAACTCATTGACGGCATGATCGATCACGAGTTAGGGCTATCTCGATCCGAAATGAACCGAATGGTTCGAGAAGCATTGGAAGCCGTTGAGTTAGATCCGCAGGTGGCGCAGATGTACCCCCACGAATTGAGCGGGGGCATGAAGCAAAGGGCTTGCATTGCGATTGCCATTGCCATGAATCCCAAAGTCATCATCGCGGACGAGCCAACCAGCGCGCTGGATGTGGTGACCCAACGCCAGGTGATGCAGACCATCGGCCACCTGCAAGCTCAGTTGGGCAGCGCGGTTATCCTCATCGGCCACGATATGGGCTTGATGGCGCAGTTCGTCGATCGCATTGCTGTTATGTATGCTGGCAAATTGGTAGAATTGGGAAGTGTGAAAGATACATTCACCCACCCCATGCATCCTTACACACAAATGCTGATCAGTAGTCTCCCTCGCCTGGAAAATAAAGGAACTTTCAACGGCATCCCCGGCATTACTCCGTTACTGCGCGAGATTCCTACAGACTGTGTATTTAACTCGCGTTGCCCGCAAGCAATACCGATTTGTATGCAGCGGGTTCCTAAGCTGTTGGAACATCGCCCGAACCAATGGGCTGCCTGCCATCTTTACCAGAGCGAGGAAAATTAGGATGAGCGAACATTTGCTCGAGTTGAACAATGTGACAAAAATCTTCAAAGGCGGAACCGTTGCCCTGGACAACATTTCGTTTTCTGTCGAGGCCGACTCCCCCAGCATCATCTCGGTGGCAGGCGAAAGCGGAAGCGGCAAGTCAACTCTTGGCTTGATGATTCTGGGCTTCCTGCGACCTACTACAGGATCCGTAGTGTATAAAGGTGGCAACCTCGCCAGGCTATCCAGCAGCGAAAGGGTGGAATTTCGCAAGGAAGTCCAGGCAGTCTTCCAGGATCCCTTTGCGGTCTACAACCCATTCTACAAAGTAGACCACATTATGGAAGTACCCATCGCCAACTTCAAGATGACGAATTCCCGCACCGAAGCCAGGGAACTGATGGAGCAGGCGCTGATCAGCGTGGGCCTGCGCCCGGAGGAGACGCTGGGCCGCTTTCCCCACCAGTTGAGCGGCGGCCAACGCCAGCGCATGGCGCTGGCTCGCGCCCTGCTCCTGCGCCCCCAACTGTTAATCGCCGACGAGCCGGTGTCGATGGTGGACGCCTCTCTGCGCGCCACCATTCTGGAAGCAATCGACAAACTCAACAAAGAACTTGGCATCACCGTTCTCTACATCACCCACGACCTGACCACCGCCTACCACGTCAGCGATTACATTTTGATCCTCTACCGCGGATCGATTATGGAAGTTGGGGACGTGGACAGTATCATCCGTAATCCCAAGCACCCCTATACCCAGTTGCTTGTCGGCTCCATCCCCTGGCCGGACCTGGACCGGGTGTGGGGCGAGGATATTGCGGTCATCGACATCGAAGAGGACACATCCATCGAATCGAAGGTCGGTTGTAAGTTTTCTGGCCGCTGTCCCCATGTAATGGACAGGTGCAAAGTCAGCCGCCCACACCTCTACTGGCCCGACGATAACAACCGGGTGGCTTCCTGCTATCTCTACGACGATCAGCCCGTGTTGCACGGGGATGATGTGGGCACACTCTTCAAATCAAAGAAGGTTGCCGTGGCGCGATAATCTGCAGCTTCCCCTGCCTCTGCCCCTTCCCCAGAAGTCTTGCAACGAAAGCATATGGAAAAGACCCTTTGTCTGCACGTTGCCGAAGACCCCCACAACCCGAACGCCTATCGGGCGACGCTGCGCGCCTGGCCGCCGGACGAAACCGAAGTGGCGGCTTTCATCAACTTCGACAAAGCCCTCATTCCCCAAGACGGCGGCGACTTCACAATCGCGGCCATCCGCCAACGCTTCGCCACTGTTCGCGGGGAAGACGACCGGTTCACCGCCATCGGCCACCACCTCTTCCAACTGATTGCCCAGGGCGGGTTGGCCCAGCACTTCCAAAGCCCGGGGGCCGGCGAGCAGATCGTCCTGGAGGTGGAAGCTGAGGAGTTGCGTTCCCTGCCCTGGGAACTGATGATGCGCCAGAATCTGCCCCTCTTTTTCCAGACCCAGCGCCGCTTCTATCGGGGGCGCCTGCGCCTGAATGCAGCCCTGCCGGAGTTTGCCTGGCCTTTGCGTATCCTCGTCGTCGTCGGCTCTGCGCCCAACGATCCGGCAGTGCAGGCCGAGGAGGAGCTTTCCGAGCTCATTCACGCGCTCATTCCCATCGAAGCCCAGGTGGATCTGAAGGTCCTGCGCAACCCGGACCCGGCGGAGATTCGCAAGCACTGCTCCGGCCAGCCCGATGCCTTCAACCCCCACATCTTCCACTTTATCGGTCACGGCGGTGTGGACGGGGACGAAGCCTGCCTGCATCTCTACGATGTGCAGTCCCGGCAGGACCAGGTGTGGACCGCCGCCGACATCCAGGG
>JACQGT010000125.1 GCA_016199425.1 Chloroflexota bacterium | reverse complement strand
CGTGTGCAGCCATCCGGGGACTGAGGAAGGCTACGTGCATGGCTTGGGCCACGGCATCGGCCTGGAAATCCACGAAGGCCCCCGCTTCAGCCACGCCGCCGGCAACAATACCCTCGTCCAGCCCGGCCACGTCGTCACCATCGAGCCGGGTCTCTACTACCCCAGCCGGGGTTTCGGCGTGCGCATCGAAGACGCGGTCGCCTTCAACGAAGCGGGTGAGCTGGTCTGGCTCACCCGCTACCCCTACGATCTGGTGGTTCCGATGAAATAGGGGCTGGCGAATAGCGATTGGCGATTAGGGATCGGTTTGTGGCGTTGACTTCGCGTCACTGGCTGATCCCCAGTCGCCACTCCCCGATCCCAGTCGCCAGTCCCCAATATGCTATAATAGGCCTATGGAAAACCCAGCCGCCTACATCCCATTGGACCGCCGCCGGGCTTTGGCCGCCGGCGCGAACCTGCCCATCCATACCACCGGCGCGGCCCTCTTTGCCGATATCTCCGGCTTTACGCCCCTGACCGAGAGCCTGGCCCAGGCCTATGGCCCGCGCCGGGGCGCGGATGAACTTACCCGCCATCTGAACGAAGTCTACAGCGCCATCATTGCCCCCGTACACGCTTTTGGCGGAGCGGTCATCGGCTTCAGCGGCGACGCCATCTCCTGCTGGTTCGACGACAGCGACACCCCAGCGGCCGGGCTGCTGCGTGCCTGCGCCGCGGCATTGGAGATGCAACGGGCAGTCACCGCCTTTGCCCGCCTGGACTACCCCGGCGGCCAGCTCTCCCTGGCCATCAAAACTGTTGTGGCTGCCGGGCCGATCCAGCGCCACCGGGTGGGCGATCCCAACAGCCGTCTCATCGATGTGCTGGCCGGTGGTCTGCTGGAACGGATGTCCGAGGCTGAGCAGGCGGCCGGCCAGGGGGAATTGCTCCTGGATGAAGCCAGCGCCTGTGGGTGGGTGGAGTGGCTGATCGGCGGTTGGGTCGAGCGCAATGCTTCCCGCTTCTTGCGGGTGCAGGCACTCGCGGCGGATCTCTTGCCCCAGGAGCAGGAGGAGCCCATCTCTTTGCCCGAACATCTGGTGCGTCCCTGGCTCTTGTCCCCCGTCTACGCCCGCATCCGCAGCCAACAGGGCCGCTTTCTGGCCGAACTGCGCCCCGCGGCCGCGCTCTTTCTCAAATTTGCCGGGCTGGATTTTGAGGCCAACCCGGAGGCGGGCGAACAATTGGACCGCTACATCCGCTGGGTGCAGTCGGTGGTGGATCGTTTCGAGGGCAGTCTGATTCAGTTGACCACCGGCGACAAGGGTAGCTATCTCTACGCCGCCTTTGGCGCGCCTGTGGCCCACGACGACGACGCACAGCGGGCCGTCTCGGCCGCCCTGGCATTGGCCGACTCCCCCAACCGTTTCTCCTTCATCCGCGCTGTGCAGATGGGCATCAGCCACGGGCGGATGCGGGTGGGGGCCTATGGCAGCGAAAGCCGGCGCACCTACGGCGTCCTGGGCGACGAGACAAATGTGGCGGCCCGGTTGATGTCCAAAGCCGAAGCGGGGCAGATTCTGGTCAGCCAGCGGGTGGCCGAACTGGTGGGCGAACGCTTTCAATTGCGGGCGCTGGGGGCCATGCGCTTCAAAGGCAAGAGCGAACCCCTGCCCGTCTTTGCTGTGGAGGGGGAGCGCACCCTCTCCGGCGACGAATACCGCTCTCTCTTCCCCGGCCGGCTGGAAGGGCGCACGGCTGAACTGGCCCAGATGCAGAGAGTGCTGGCCGATGTGCTGGATGGGCGTGGGCGGTTGCTGCGGGTGCAGGGAGAGGCGGGCGTGGGCAAGAGCCATCTGGCCGCGGTCTTCTTGGAAGAGAGCCAGCGCCAGGGCGCGCAGGCCGCGGTGGGCGCGTGCCAAAGCACAGGCCGGGATGTGGCCTATGGCTCAGTAGGGACGATTGCCCGCCAACTTCTGGGGCTGGCCGGTCAGGAGGGGCGCAGCGCCGCGGCCCAGATCGACCACTTGCAGGCGACACTCAGCGCGTTGAACCCGGAGTGGCTGTTGCGTCTGCCCCTCCTGGGCGATCTCCTCCGTCTGCCCATCCCTGACAACCCGACGACCGCAGCCTTTACACCCCAACTGCGCCAGGAAGCCCTCATCGCCCTGGCCCTGGAAATTGTGCAACTGCGGGCGCGCCAGCGGCCTCTGCTGCTTCTCATCGAAGACCTGCACTGGATCGACGAGGCGTCTGGGCGTCTGGTGCTGGCCCTGGCCCGGGTGATCCGGGAGTCGCAGATATTGCTTTTGCTCCTGCATCGACCCCAGGGCGCAGACGGGGCTGCCCCCGCGCTGGGCGAGTTGTTGGCCCTGGCCGAAGAGTCGGTGGTAGAACTGGCCGAATTGCCGCCGGAGGGGGTAGTTGGATTGGTGAGCAATCGGTTGGGCGGCCCGGTGGACGATCTGGCCCTGGCGCTGATTCAGATGCAGGCCCAGGGCAACGCCTTCTTTACCGAAGAGCTGGTGGACGCTCTGGCTGAGTCCCGGCTGCTGGTGCAGGGCGCAGAGGGGTGGAGCCTGGCCCCCCACCTGCTGGCCCAATTGCAGGAGGATGGCTGTGTGCAGCGGGTGGGTGGGCGCTGGCGACTTCTGGCCGATGCGCCGCTCTCCGCGGTCAGTTTGGGTATGCCCGACACCATCCACGGCGCGATCCTCTCCCGCCTGGACCGGTTGCTGGAGGATTCCAAATTGACGCTGAAACTCGCCAGTGTGATTGGCCGGGTCTTCGAGTTGGCGCTTCTGGTGGGTATCCATCCGGGCGCGCCCACATTCGCAGAATTGTTAGAACAGATCGAAACCCTCAGCCGCCGGGATTTTGCCCGGCTGGAGCGACCCCAGCCCCAGATAACCTACATTTTCAAACACAACATCACCCAGGAAGTGGTCTACAAGACGCTGTTGGAGAGCCAGCAGCGGGAGGTCCACACGGCAGTGGCCGAACGCCTGGAAAACATCGACCCCCAGGCCATCGAGCGGCTGGCCTTTCACTACCGCCACGGCGATCTCAGCCTGCCCTCTGTGCGCGGCAAAGCGCTCCACTATTTGGACGCAGCCGGAGAGCGGGCCAAACGGGAATATGCCAACGAGACCGCGCTGGGCTATGTGGAGCGGGCGCTGGCGTTGGAGACGAGCTGGGAGAGGCAGACAGCCAAAGTCGATCTTCTGCACATTTTGGGACGGCGGGAGGAGGAGCAGATCGCCCTGGACCGGCTGGACGGTCTGCCCGGCGTCCCCCCGCTGGATGTGCAACTGCTCTGGGGTCAATATCACGAGGCTATGAGCGACTATCCCGCGGCCCTGGCGGCCATGGACGCAGCCGCGCACAGCGCCCGCCAGGCAGCCGACAGCCGGGGGCTGATCCGGGTGCTGGGGCGCACAGGGCTGATCCACTGGCGACAGGGCAACTACACCGAATCCGCCGCGGTCTATGGGCAGGCCCTGGCGCTGCTGGCCGGGTCGTCGGCCCCCCAGCCCCCAATCCTGGGGAAGTCGTCCGATTGGGCGGCAGAAGAGGCGGAGATCCGCTATGGGCTGGGGATTCTGCACCGGCAGCAGGGGAAGTTTGCCGAAGCCCAGGCGGAGTTGGAGGCGGCGCTGGCGTTGGCCCGACAGTTGGAAAACAGGCCCGACGAGGCGAAGACGCTGGCCGCGTTAGCGACGGTGGCGCACCTGTTGTCGGATTACACAGCGGCTCGCGCTTACAATCAACGCGCATTGGAAATCCGCAGGTCTGTCGGCGATCGTGCAGGTGAAGGGGCCAGCCTGCTGGCATTGGGACAGTCATCCCGCGCATTGGGCTTATACGACAAAGCGCTTGTCCTGTTTCAGGAGGCGTTGGCGATTCAGCAAGCATTGGGAAACCGCTGGTGGGAGGCGATTGCCAGAAATGAGTTGGGCATTGTGCAGATGCTATTGGGACAATACGAACCAGCGCAGACTGTACTGAGGATAGCTCTGGCGATCGTAAGGGAAATCGAGGCGGAAGTAGGCGCGGCTTATATTCAGGTAAATTTGGGGCAGATATTGCGCGATACAGGCGATCTGGCGGGGGCAGACGCGGCGTTTGCGAACGGGTTGGAATTTGCCGTCCGCCGGCAGGATCGCCATTTGGAAGCCATTTGCTATAGTGATTCTGCATTGCTGCGGATATTACAGGATGACTATGCGCAGGCGATGGACGCAGCCCAACGGGCGCAGGCGCTCTACGCAGAGATCGGCACGCCCTATTCCGCCACCGCCGATTTTACAACACTGGCCCGCGCCGCCCTGGCTCTGGGCTATCTCATAGAAGCCGCCGCTTACGCGGATCGGACCATCGCGCTGCTAATCGAATGCAAAGGCGATGGCCCGGATTTTCCCCACCGGGATTACTGGTATTGTGCGCAGGTCTTGCAGGCTGTGGGCCGCGCGGCAGATGCCGAGAGCGCCCGGTCTGTAGCCCATCGCTTGTTACGGGAAAAGGCGGAGAAGATTGCAGACCCGGTGCTGCGCGCCTCCTTTTTGGAGAATGTGTCGTTCAACCGGGAGATATGGAGTAACGCAAGCTGTTAGCTTGCGCAAGTCACCAGCCTGCGCAAGCTAACAGCTTGCGTTACGCGGCTATCGCTTGATCTCTGGCAGATAGATCCGGCTGGCAGGCGGCGTCTCTTCCTCCAGCAGAAGAGCGTAGACACCCACGCCCCGGGTGGGGGCAATCGCGATGCGCCCGTTGACCAGATCGTCCAGATTGATGCTTTTGATCGGTGTCCAAACTGTGCCATCCCAGAAGGCCACCACAACTTTGGGCAGAGCCTGCGCGCGACGGTCATTGCCCAAGAGCGGTCGTATACGCAGGGTGACGTGCCCTTCGTCGGCCAGAGTGCGGGGTAGCGCCACCAGACGATACGCCTGGCCCACAATCTGCCGTCCTGCTGGCGGTTGGGGTGTGCCCGCCATACTCTGCAATGCGATAAACTCACCCGTTGCCAGGAATATATCGCTTGTGCGGGCGAACTCGGCTTTGCCGTCTGAAGAGATGACGGGGACTCCTCCAAACCAGGTGGCAGGCCCCTCTGCCCCGCCGCCGCCCACGCCGTAATCTACCAGCGTCTCTCGACGGGGGTTGGTCTCGCTGCTGGCTTCGTCCACATAGACCTGCACGTAGGCGGAGGTGGCGTCTACGGGCGAGTGGAAAGTTCCCGTGTGCAGATTGCCATCCGCGGCAAGGACGATCTCCGTCGGTGTGTTGGTGTCTTCCGGGTAGAGGATGGCGCGCATGGACAGCCCCGCGCCGATCTCCTGGGTCACGGAAATGCCGACGGTATGGCTGGCGGCGTGGGAGATTTGGATGATGGGCGCCCAGGCGTCATCTTTCTTCATTTGCAGTGTGTTGTCCCCCACTTCCAGGATTTCGCAGCCGTAGTGGTGGCGGGGCGACGAGCTGTCGTCGGCGAAGTCGTTGACATCGAAGACGCAGAAACGGTCATTGGTTTGCGCACCGATGAGGGTGATTTGGGTCGTGCCTTCGTCGGGTTTGCCCTGGTCGATGATTCGGTTGTTCCGCATCAGAAAGGCCCGCGCCTCGCCGGAAGCTGTCTCCCCGGCCTGGTAGGTGAGGGTAAAGGTCTGGCTGGGCAACACCAGCGCCGGATTGGAAGGCGGATGGATGGTCGCATTGACAAAGGAAACGGGCGGCGCAGACGGACCCGGATTCACCACAGTGGGGGCCAGGAGTGAACTGTACCAGAGCAGAATTGTCTCCCATTCGTTGCGCTTGAGCGTGTGATTGGCCAGGGTGTCGCCACAGGCGATCTTCCAATGGGCCGGATCGAAGACAAATTCTGTGTTGGCTTCTTCATAGACCCAACCCATCGCGCTGCCGGTGCAGCTATCGGTCTCGACAATCTCGCCCTCCGCTGTCACAGCCAGATAGGTGTCGAAGAGATAGAGCAGATAGTGTCCCAATTCGTGGGCCAGGGCCAGGGGCCAGTCGTTGCTGATGTCCACGCCCAGATAGGTGGGTTCGCCGGGCAGATGGAAGCGATTCCACGTGCGCCCCATAAAAGTATGACCGGGATAGTAGGAGATGTTGGCGAGCAGGGGATCGACCATTTCTGTTACGCTGACGCCGCCGATCTCCGCTAGGGGGCGCAGATGGTTGCTGGCGTAGATACGCACGTCCGCCTCGTCCCACATATCGTAATTCTGATAGATGTGAATGTCGCCCAGACTCATCTGCCCATCGCTAAAGTCGTAGAGATAGTTGGCCGCTTTTTGGATGTGGCTGCGCAGCCGAGCCTGATAGACGGCGTCGCCCAGCAGACTCCATTGGGTCGAGAAGGTCAGATTGTAGAGCAAGAGTGGGTTCGACGGACCCACCGATAGGGTCATCACAGCGCCGGGGAAGCCGTTGAATTCGACGGGCTGGACGCGCCGGGGCGCGCCGCTGGTGTGTAAGAGCGTGGACTGTTGGGTTTCCGAAATGGTCACTTTCGCCCACAGCAAATCGCCAAAGGCTACCCGGCTGCGCGGCACGACGTAGCCCTGGCTGTCGGTTTTGGCCGGTGGGCCAACCGCTGAACCGTTGCGCAGGATAACCACTTCGGTACCGGCTGCCGGGATGCAGGCAGTCTGCGCCTGTTGTGTGCAGACACGGATGTTGTTGGCCGGGGCAAAGGGGCCAAAGACCAGATCGTCGATGGACTCAGCGTTGGCGGCGCGCCCGTAATCCAATTTGATATAGGCAATGCGCCCGTAGGCATCGGTCAACCCCAGAAAAGAGGTGTGGGAGACGGACACGGGGGTCAGCCGCGCACTGCACAGCTCCTTGCCCCGGCGGTCATAAGCGGTGAGGAGCGCGGCCAGATTGGCCGGTTTGCCATCGATCCCCTCGCCGTTGCCGATCCACATCCCCACGTGGCTCTGGTCACGTTCAAAGAAGATGGGGAGCGGCACACCTTCGCTGTTGCCCCCACTTGCGTCGTTGAAAGCCACATTGGGCGCGGAGCGGGGCTGGGAGGGGTCCTCGGGGTGGCCGGCGTAGATGACGGCCCGGTTGGTGCTGCTCTGCTCGAAGCGCACCCCGTGGCTGTTGGCGTAGAAGTCGGCAATCTCCGCGCCCTTTTCCCTATCGTCAAAGTCGATAAAGACATAGCCGGGAATCGTGGCCTGGTTGACCAGCGGGCCGCAGGGAACGGTCAGGGTGACATCGCAGCGGTTGCCCAGGGCAAAGACGATCAGATTGACAAAGAGGCTCTGGCCCAAAGGCGTCATCTGGTTGGGCGCGCCGCCAAAGCCCCACAGGGTGCGGCAGCCCTGGCCGACAATCAGACCGGCGTCCGAAACTCTATTCGCGCCGTCCAACAGCGCGTGGGGCAAGAGAGCGGCTGGCTGAGAGGAGAGGTCGATGGCGACGGTATCGACGGGTTTTTCAAAGAGAGACATCTCCCGCTGGTTGCGCACCAGCGCTGTGAGATCGTAGGGAACGCGCAGGGAGGTGAGTTGCGGATCGCCCGCGCTGATCTTGTGCGCCTGTAGTTGGGTTCCGTTGGGTGCGCCGATCAGCAGACCCAACTTGCCCAAAAAGGCATGACCACCCTTGCCCATTCCCACAATGCGGGCCGCCTTTTTGAGCGCGGCCACCTTCTCGTCGTTGCCCCATTGACGACCATCGCCCGTGTCGCTGCCCACAATCACCAGTTTGAACTTGCTCCAATCGGTCTGGGTCACGTCGGCCAGGGGGATGGGGACGACGCCAATCCCAACCCGTCCCAATAGGCTGTCAAACTCGTCAGCCTGTCTCTTGTCCGTGTCGTAGATGTAGGCGACTGATTCTGTGAAGTGGGGGAAAGCCGTGACAACTGACAGGAGGGCGGTGGCCCGTATTCTCTGCTCTGTGGCGCAGGGTTCGCCCGCGCAGACGTCGATGCGGTGGTCTCCCGGATTAGCCTCTGCGGGCACGGGGAAGGGGATGCTAAACCCCTCGACAGACTCCAGCGGATGGGTGGCAATCTTTTCTCCATCCCAGAAGAAAGTCAGATCGCCGCTGCCCTGACCGAAGCCATAGCCGTTGACGAGGATAATGGCACCAGCGACAGTCTGGGGCGGGTCGAGGTAGATAACTGGTCCGCCGGTTTGGGCCTGGGCAGCGCCGGCAGCCAGCACAAACAGAATCAGCGCGACAACTCTCCGCGCGCCAACCAGCGCCCAAGACAGGGGGTATTTCGGGAAGGATGGCTTGTGGGGATGGACCTGTGCGCCAAAAGATGCGTTCATTGGACTCCTCGGAAGATTGGCAATAGGGAGCGGCCAGCCTGCCCAACCTGCCATCGGCTACCAGTCGCTTTCGGTGCTGAAAATTTCGATACGGCTGTCACGTTCGGCAACGACGCGTTCCATATCCAAAATGGTGATCACGCCCCGGTCGTATTCGAGCAGACCGCGTTTGCGCCAATCGCTGAGCAGACGATTGACCCACTCCCGGCGTGCGCCTACCATCGAGGCCAGATCGGTCTGGTTGAGGGCCAGGTCTATGCTGTAGCGCTTGCCTGCCTCCACTTCCACGCCATAGCGCTCCACGTAATAGAGCAAAATGTGAAGGAGACGACCGGCGGCGTCGAACTGGGCCACCGATTCGGCAAAGGAGGCGGTCCAGCGCAGCTTTTGCGCCAGCAGACGAGCCAACCCCAAGGCCAGCCCTGGGACGTGCTCCAGATGATAGGCAAAGCGTTCGTGGGCCATTGTGAGCAGGGAAACGTTGCCGATGGCTTTGCCCGTGGCCGAGCGGGGGCTGCTGTCGATGGCGGCCAGTTCCCCAATTACATCGTGTACCGAAAAGATGTCGATGGAGGTTTCGTTGCCCGATGGACTGATCTTAAAGATGCGCACTTTACCTTTGAGCAAAATGTAAATTTCCCGGCTTTCGTCGCCCTGGCGAAAGATAATGTCGTCTTTCTCAAATTCGCGCAGGCGCAGGTCGGCCACAAGCCGTTCCAGGTGTTGTACGGAAACAGACGAAAAGAGCGGGATTTCCCGCAACAGAGCGATCCGGCGGGCCAATTCAGCGTCTTGCATCGTTTACCACCATTCTGGTTTAGAAATTGACAAAAGTCTACGCTGTGCTTCACACAAGGCGCGTATCCGGGATCACAGATGGCCTGTCGGTTTGACCATTGGCAGGAGACGCGCTGTAGGGGTATTATAAACCATCCCCCTTTGATTGGGTATGGCCCTTGTGCGCCCATTGCCACCAGCGTTTCACCTATCGCCATGACACTCTTCGAATGGCTTTTGGTCGGTCATCTGATCGGCGATTGGGTCTTCCAGAACGATTGGATGGCCCGGCACAAACAGAACGGTTTGCTCAACCGGGCAATCTTCATCCATTGCGCGGTCTATACGGCTGTGCTGTGGCTGGTCTACTTTTTGTTTGCCGTCTCTCCACGCCACCTGCCCACTGCTCTCCTCTTTGCCGCCTTCGTCTACCTCTCCCATTGGCTGATCGACGCAGCCGGGCTGGCCACCCGCTGGATGCGCTTCTTCCACCAGACCGACGTGCCTTTCATGCGTATTGCCGTGGACCAGATTTTGCATGTGGTGGTGTTGGCGTTATTGGTGGAGTTTGTGGTGTGAATGCCCAATATCCAATCTCCAGGAGGAAACCCATGCCTTTCCCATCCATCCGCACCGACCACCTGGTCTACGCCGTGCCGGAGCTGGCCGCGGCCGTGGAACGGATTGCCGCCGAGTGGGGCGTGCGTCCCGCCCTGGGTGGCCAGCACCCCAACGGCACCCACAACGCGCTGCTGGCCCTGGGACCCCACACCTATCTGGAAATCATCGCGCCGGACCCGGCCCAGCCCAACCCGGCCCTGCCCCGCTCCTTTGGCATAGACGAGCGGCCCGGCGAGACCCGGCTGGTCACCTGGGCCGCGGCTACCAGCGACCTGGACGCCACCCGCGCCACCGCCCTATCCCAGGGCTATGACGCCGGGGAAGTGATGGCCGGCAGTCGTCTGCGCCCGGACGGGGTGAAGATCGCCTGGCGCTCGACGCGGCTGGTGCCCTCTGGGCGCGGGTGGCCGCCGCCGGGCGACGGGCTGGTGCCCTTTCTCATCGAATGGGGCCCGGGCACACCCCATCCGTCCACCACTTCGCCGGGTGGCTGCACGCTCGTTGGGTTGCGCGCCGAACACCCCGACCCCGCGGCCATTCATCAGATGCTGGCTGCGCTGGGGTTGGACATCGCCGTGAGCGCCGGCCCCGCGCCCGCGCTCTACGCGGTGATTGATACGCCGAAGGGACGGGTAGAGTTGGCGTAAAACGGGTAACGGACGTTTTTGCGAAGGGTTTTGAGATTGCGGCAAAAGATGG
>JACQGT010000122.1 GCA_016199425.1 Chloroflexota bacterium | reverse complement strand
CGCGGGCCAGGGCGGGCGCGCGCAACGCGCTGATCATTACCGGGGTGGGCGGGTTAGCAATGCTGGCCGGGTTGGTGATTTTGGGCCAGAGCGCGGGCAGCTACAGCATTTCCCAGATTATCGTTGCGGACGGGCTGCGGGAAAGCGCGTATTACAGCGCCGCGGTCATCCTCCTTTTTGTGGGCGCATTCACCAAATCGGCCCAGTTCCCTTTCCACTTCTGGCTGCCCGGCGCGATGTCCGCGCCCACACCGGCCAGCGCCTATCTCCATTCGGCTACAATGGTGAAAGCGGGCGTCTTTCTGCTGGCCCGGCTGCACCCGGCCCTGAGCGACACCCCCCTCTGGTTCTGGGGGCTGCTCATTTTCGGCGGGATCACAATGCTGATCGGCGCGTTCTTTGCCATCGGCAACTACGACATCAAAGCCCTGCTGGCCTACGCCACTGTCAGTCAGTTGGGGATTCTAACAATGCTCCTGGCCTTTGGCGAGGAGTACGCGGTGCTGGCCGTCGTCGTGGGCATCCTGGCCCACGCCCTCTACAAAGGGCCGCTCTTTCTGGTGGCGGGCATTGTGGATCACGCCACGGGCAGCCGGGACATCCGCCGCCTGGCCGGGCTGCTGCGGGCCATCCCCCTGACCGGGATGACGGGTGTTTTGGGTGCGCTCTCGATGGCCGGGTTGCCTCCTTTCTTCGGCTTTCTGGCCAAAGAGACGCTGCTGGAAAGCGGCTGGGAAGCGATTGCCCACGGGGAAAGAGTGGCGGGCTGGCTGGTTTTCGGCTTCGGCGCGCTGGCTGGCGCGCTCTTTGTGGGCTATAGCCTGACGCTGCTCTGGGAGCTTTTCCTGCGCCGGGAAGCCGATGTGGTGGACGAAGCCCACGTCCATCATCCGCCCAGCTTTGGCTTTGTGCTGCCCCCGCTGGTTCTCGTCCTGCTGGGGACAGCCGCCCCCTTTCTGCTGCAACCCCTGGCCCAGCTCATCGATCCGGCGGCCACGGCCATCAGCAACGGTACGATCCACAGTCATCTGGCCCTCTGGCACGGCTTTACGCCCGTCTTCATCACCAGCCTGATTGCCATTGGATCGGGTACGCTGATCTTTCTGGGAAGGGGCCTGCTGCGCCGCTTTCTAGCTATGCTGCCCCAGGACCTGCGCGGGGTGGTCATCTTCCAGCGCGCGCTGGACGGGTTGTATTGGCTGGCCGACCGCACGGCCCGGCTGGTGCAGGGCCACACTCTGGCCGCCCAATCGGCCGCGGTGATTCTGGTGGCGTTCGTGCCGGTGATGGCGGCGCTCTCCCACACCTCTCTGCGCGCACTGCTGCCGGATATGGGCAGCCAACCCATCGGCTGGCCAGAGTTGATCCTCGCCTTTTTGCTGGTCCTGGCCGCCTGGGTGACAGTCCGCGCCCAAAGCCGGATGAGCGCCATCATCAGTCTGGGCGTCGTCGGCGTCACCGTCACTCTCTTCTACGTCTTTTTCAGCGCGCCGGACCTGGCCCTGACCCAATTGCTCATCGAAGTGCTGACGCTTGTCCTGCTTGTGCTGGTCTTCTACAAATTGCCCGAAGAAGAGCGCCCTCCGATGGGGCGGCTGCGCCAGTTAGGGATCGTTCTTGTGGCTCTCTGCGCGGGGGTGATGGGTTTTGTGCTGGTCCTCTTCAACGGCAGCCCGGCGATGGATGCGGGCACAGCCATCAGTTCCTACTTCGTGGATAATTCTGTGCTGCTGGGCCACGGGGCCAATATCGTCAACGTCATCCTCGTAGACTTCCGCGGCTTCGACACAATGGGCGAAATCACAGTCCTGGCCCTGGCCGCGCTGGGCGGCTATGCCCTGCTGCGCGCCCCAGCCGTGCGCCTGCCCGATCCCCTGCAACGGCGCATTACCAATAAAAATACCGAAGAAGCAGAGGAGGCCGACGACGATGCCTGAACTCTACTTACGCCTGTTGGATCGTATTCTGACACCGGTTCTGCTCATTCTCACCCTCTTTCTGCTCCTGCGCGGCCACAACCTGCCCGGCGGCGGCTTTATCGCCGGGCTGATGGCGGCCGCAGCCTTTCAATTGCAGATTCTCAGCCGGGGTGAAGTAGTTGTGCGCCGCCAGGTGGGCCGCTACCTCCATCCGGGCATCGGCATTGGCCTGCTGATGGCCGTGAGCGCTGGCATCGCCGGCGTACTGGACACGGGTTTTTTCGTGGGGCTTTGGTTTGACATCCCCCTCGGACCCCTCGGCCATCTGGAGATCGGCACGCCGGTCATCTTCGATCTGGGCGTCTTTGCTGTGGTGGTCTGCGTCGTCACCTCTTTTCTGCTCGGCCTGAACGCAGTAGCGGAAGGAGTAGACGCATGACCCAACTGATTCTCGCCCTGACGGTGGGCATTCTCTTTGCCTGCGGGGCCTATCTGGTCATGCGCCGGGGACAGATCAAACTGATTCTGGGGCTGGGGCTGCTCAGCCACGGCGTCAATCTGCTGCTCTTTGGCTCCGGCAGACTGACTCTGGGCCAACCGCCTATCTTTGCCGACAAACAGAACTTTCTGGCCGATCTGGCCCGGGGCAGGCTGGCCGATCCTCTGCCCCAGGCGCTGATTCTGACTGCTATCGTCATCAGCTTTGGCATCACCGCCTTTGTGATTGTGCTGGTCAACCGCCGTCACACCATCACCAACTCGGATGTGGTGCAGGGCGAGTTGGTCCCTCTCCTGGTGGAAGGCGATCCGTTTGGCGCGGAGATACGCGAGGGCTACGGTTACGACTGGCTGGCCTATGAAGTAGACGAGGTGTACGAGCGAGGGCAAATGGACGCACGGGGCAGCCGGGTTTCGCCGGACGAAGACGAGTCCGCCGCGTTGGAGCGGGAAGGATACGACCAGCGATGAACCCGAATCTTCTCGCCGCGCCGATTGCGCTACCTCTCTTTGTGGCTGCCCTGCTGCTGGCCCTTTCCCGCTGGGGTGGACGGCAGCGCATCGGTCTGCAACGCTGGCTGGCCGCGGTCACACTGACCGTCGTTCTCGTCGTCGCCCTGGCGTTGGCCCAGTTCACCCTGGGCGGCCAGCGACTGGTCTTGCAGATGGGCGGCTGGCAAGCGCCCTTTGGCATCACTCTCATCGCCGACGGGCTGACTGCCATTCTGCTCACACTGACGGCGCTCGTGGCCCTGGCTGTGCTGCCCTTTGCCATCGCCACCATCGACCTGCACCGGGAACGCATGGCCTTTTATCCGCTCTTTCTGGTGCTGGTGATGGGGGTGAATGGGGCTTTTCTGACCGGGGACTTCTTCAACCTCTACGTCTTCTTTGAAGTGCTGTTGATGGCGAGTTTTGTGCTGTTGACCATCGGCGGCCAACCGGCCCAGACCCACAGCGGTATCCGCTATGTGGTGCTGAATCTGCTCGGCTCTCTCGTCTTTCTGGCCGCGGCGGGCATCGCCTATGGCACACTGGGCACGCTGAATATGGCCCACATGGCCCAACGGCTGGACGCCGCGCCCATGGCCGTGCGCGCTCTGCTGGCGGGGATGCTGCTGGTGGCCTTCGGCAGCAAAGCCGCGCTCTTCCCCCTCTTTTTCTGGCTGCCCAGCAGCTATCACACCCCGCCCCCCGCGGTGACAGCCCTCTTTGGCGGGCTGTTGACAAAAGTGGGCGTCTACACCATCTTCCGCAGCTTCACCCTCTTCTTCCCGGACCTGCTGGCGGCCTGGCAGCCTTTGCTGCTGGGAATTGCCGGGGCCACAATGCTCATCGGCAGCCTGGGCGCGATGGCCCAGCCGACTGTGCGCCGGGTGCTCAGTTTCCACATCATCAGCCACGTAGGTTTTATGCTGATGGGACTGGGTGTGGCGCTGAACGGGGAGAAGTTGGCCGTGGGCTTTGGCCTCTCGGCTGCCATTCTGTATATGGCCCACCACATGCTGGTGAAGACCGGGCTAATCCTGGCCGGGGGCGCGGTGGAGATCGAGATGGGCGGCGATCGCCTGCAGAGCATCGGCGGGCTGGTGGGCCGACGCCCCCTCTTGGCCCTGCTCTTTTTTCTGTCGGCCATCTCCCTGGCCGGAATCCCGCCCTTCAGCGGCTTCATCGGCAAGCTAACTCTGCTCCAGATCACCCTGGACAGCCGCCATTGGACCGTAGCCGGGGTGAGCATCGTGGCCAGCGTGCTGACTCTGATCAATGTCATGCGCTTGTGGCAGGAGGCGTTTTGGGGAAAATACGAGCACCCGGGGCGGCTGACTCCCTGGCTGCTGGATGCGCCCGTGCGCCGCTGGCTGGTGCTTGGGCCGATTGGGGCGTTGCTCCTCCTTAGCCTGGGGCTAGGCCTGTTCGGCGAACGCTTTTTCCAGATGACTACCACCGCAGCCCAGCAGGCATTGGACCGGACAGGCTACATCGCCGCGGTTCACCCTGTGCAGCCAGAGAGCGTGGCCGGACCGGCAGAGACAGGAGGGCACGACTGATGACCCGCTATCTGATCATCAATCTCTTTATCTCCCTGCTCTGGCCCACCCTCAACGGAGAATATAGCCTGAATGCGCTCTTCACTGGCTTTCTGCTCGGTTTTGTGGTGCTGGCAATCGTCAAGCGCAGCTACGGCAGATACTTTCTCCACGCGACTGCTTTTCTGCTCTACGTACTCTATGCCATTCTGCAGAGCAATCTTAAACTGGCCTGGCTGGTATTGGGCACAATTTTCAGCCCGCGCATAAAGTTGCAGCCGGGCATTGTAGCCGTGCCGTTGACCATCACCGATCCCTTCGAGCGTACCCTGCTGGCTTCGGTCATCACCCTGACGCCAGGGACGCTCAGTGTGGACCTGGGCCAGCGGGACGGGGGAGACGTGTTGTTCGTACACACGGTTGATCTGAAGGATCCGGCTGCCTTCCGCCGGGAAATCAAAGAAAACTTTGAAAATCGTATCCTGCATTTGCACAGGTTGCAGGCAGATATGGCCGATACGGGCAGGCTGTTGGGGAATGAAGAGAGGGGCGTGCAGTGAACGAGGCGCTTTTCAATTTGTGGCTGAACGGGCTGATGACTCTCCTGGCGCTCTCGCTGCTCATCTGTTTCGTGCGCCTCTATCTTGGCCCGGATGTGCCCAACCGTACTGTGGCCTTCGATCTGATCGCTGTCCACGCGGTGGGCATCTTTGCCCTTTTTGCTGTGCAGCGCTCGTCGGAAGTGCTGTTGGAAGGTGCCATTATTACTGCGGTGCTGGGCTTCCTGGGCACGGTGATGCTGGGGCGCTTCCTGGAGCGGGGCAAACCGGGGAAGTAAACTGGATATGAACCGCCTAGGCTTTGTGTCTTGTGGTTGAATAGTCTACTGGCAAAGTAGCATGAACTCGTTATTGACTGACTACCTCATCCTCACGCTCGCCACCGTCGGCGTGGTCTTTATGCTCATCAGTGCACTGGGCATCCTGCGCTTGCCCGATGTTTTCACCCGGATGCACGCGGCGGGCAAGGCGGCCACACTGGGCGTCAGTTGTCTGCTCCTGGCCGCGGGCATCTTCTTCGGCGACGGCTCCCAGTTCTGGCGGATGGTGGCGCTGATCGCTCTTTTCTTCGTGACCGCGCCCATCGCCACGACGACGATGGCCCGGGCCGCCTATCGGACAGGAAAGGTAGAGGAGTTTCGGCTGAGTGTGGATGAGATGGCGGAGACGGAGCGAGAGGCGTGAAGGACGACGGCAAGCTGGTCATGCGCCTGGACTTGTGAGCAGAGACAGAGACCCAATCCCTTATCATCCCCGCTCCGACCTTACCTTTCGCTGTTTTGACAATCCCCATTGGCTGCGCGTAGAATGGAGAAAGATCAGCCCTGGCCCGCCCGGAGTTCGGCAAGGACAAGGGCGCGCTCACCCAGTTTGGACTGTGACAGAGCCTGTACCGCGCGTACAGAATCGGTGCATTGTGTACAAATGCTGTGGGGCGCATACAGCCCGTGTGCCTGGCCTACAGCATCTGTGCAACGGGTACGGCCCCTGTGCGGGAGGTACGGTGTCTGTTGGTGACATGTATGCCCTGGCGACCCTGCGGGGAGAGAAGTTGATTCCGCTCAGGGAGAAGTCGGCGCATGATTCTCGGCAACGTGTGCCAGCGATGGCGTAAGTGAGCGCGGTTCTGCTGTAGGTTGGGTTCTTCTGGCAGCGGCGCTTCCAGGCTGTTCTGGGATTGGGTGCCGGAAGAACCCAACCTACGGCTGTGCGTCGCGTACAGAGGCTGTGGGTGAGGTAGGTGCCTGTAGGTGATCCACAGCGTCTGTGCGTCGCGTACGGAGGCTGTGCGCGCGATACGGCGTCTGTGGGTTCCATACAGCTCCCGTATCAAGTACACAGATTCGGTGCGCCAGGTACAGGCCTTGTATACTTTGGTAGGGCGGGTAAGAAACCCATAGGCATCAAGTTCGAAAGTTCCCCGAAACTTCGGAAAGTGCCGGGGAACTTTCTTTTAATCTCCCTAGACGATTGCCCGCTCCACCCGAAAGGGCGTACCCTCCACCGGCGCTTCGTCGAATTCCCGCGCGGCCAGGTGACCGGCATAGACAGCCTGGGCGATGATATTGGGCGCTTCGGCGTCGCCAATCAGCCGCAGGGAGGCCAGCTTTCCCTCGGCCAGAGCGGGCAGAAGAGCCGTGTGCAGCGCGTCGTTGGGTTGCCGTTCTGTGACCAGAACCACCCCGTCGCAGGCGATTTCGTCCACCCCGCCGCTGATGAGATCGGTCACCAGCACCCCGCTAGGTTGGATGGCAGCCAGGGCGTGCTGGGTGCGCCACGTCACCTCCAGGCGGGCCAGCCGCTGTTGGATGCGCTTCTGCTCCAGGGAGTATTGGGTCCAGTAAGAGAGAAGAGTGGCAGGCGTAATCAGCGTCACCTGACAGCCCTGGGCCGCCAGCAGTTCGGCCAGCACGCCGCCCATATAATAGCTGTCGTCGTCGTAGATCAGCACTCGGCCTGCGGGCAGCCGTCCCTCCATCAGATCATCGGGGGTGTAGATGTTCTCCCCGTCGCTCCCCGCCACGGGTCGCCAGAGGGTGCGCCCGATGCCGTCCCGCCGCCAGTGCGCGCCCGTAGCCAGCACAACATTGGAGATGCCCGCATCCAGCACATCCGCGGGGGTCATCGGGCTGCCGGGATAGAGGGAGACGGTTGGCAGCTTCTGGAGTTGGGTCAGCCGCCAGTCTATCACCCGCCGCCACTCGATCAGACCGGGCAGGGCAGACTCCAGAATCACCCGGCCGCCCAACTCGCGCCGGGCTTCGGCCAGCACGACTGTGTAACCCCGTTGGCCCAGGGCGCGGGCGCACTCCAGCCCCGCCGGTCCGCCGCCCACCACCAGCACTTCTTTGTCGCTGCGTTTGGCCGGGATGTTCTCCGGATGCCAGCCCCGCCGCCACTCCTCGCCCATTGTGGGGTTCTGGGTGCAGCGGATAGGGACGATCTGCATATCGCCGGTAACGCAGATGTTGCAGCCGATACACTCCCGGATCTCTTCGCTGCGTCCTTCCTGGATTTTGCGGGGCAAAAAGGGGTCAGCAATCGAGGGGCGGGCCGCGCCGATCAGGTCCAGCACCCCCCGGCGGATGGCAGAGGCCATGGAATCAGGCGAAGTGTAGCGCCCCACACCAACCACCGGTTTGCTGGTCAGGGATTTGACGAAGGCGGTGTACTGCTCCTG
Source organism: Chloroflexota bacterium (assembly GCA_016199425.1). Taxonomy (GTDB): domain Bacteria; phylum Chloroflexota; class Anaerolineae; order Caldilineales; family Caldilineaceae; genus JACQGT01. Next base: position 986 of record JACQGT010000122.1, on the reverse strand, counting down.
GTAGCCTTCCTTCTCAAAGCGGGAGGTGGCCGAATCGTTGGCCCAGCCGCTGATATTCACGTCCCACAGGTCGGGCAGCTCCGCCAGCGTCGCCACAATCTCATAACCCTCGCCCTGGCTGGTCAGTCCGTCTTCGCCCAGCAGTTCGTCCACGGCAAAGCGCACGGCCACCCCGCAGCGATCTCCCACCGCCTCTTTGGTCTCTTCGATCAGCTCCCGCAGTAGGCGCACCCGGTTTTCCAGGCTGCCGCCATATTCATCCCTGCGGTCGTTGTAGCGGCGCAGGAGTAGCTGCATGGGCAGGGTCATATTGTGGCCTGCATAGCAGTAAACGATGTCAAAGCCGGCCCGTTGGGCGCGCAGGGCCGCGTCCCGGTGCCAGCGGCGCACGTTGCGGAAGTCTTCCTTGTCCATGCGCCGGGTCTGCACGGGCGCGGTGCGGGTCACGCTCATAGAACGGGGGCCGAGGGGCGGCACCCGGGAGAAGAGATTTGAGGCGTGGATGCCGTTGTGGGCCAGTTCGATGCCTGCCAGCGCGCCGTGGGCGTGGATGGCGTCGGTCATCAGTTGCCAGAGGGGGATGTCTTCGTCAGCCCAGAGACGGCCTTCAATGTAGGGTGCGATATCGCTGGTGTGATGAATCTCCACCTCTTCCGTGCAGACGACGCCCCAGCCCCCTTCCGCTTTCATCCCCCGCATGGCGGCCATGGATTTGGGCATCCGGTAACCCATACCGTTGCAATGGGGGACCTGATAGAAGCGGTTGGGAGCTGTCACTGGGCCGATCTGAATCGGCTGAAAGAGAATGTCAAAGGGGTTGTGCATAGGATTTCCTTTCGCTGCAAGGGAGAGATTCACCGCGGAGTCGCGGAGGACGCGGAGGAAACGCGGAGAACTGTGGGACGCGGATATGGTATGGTATCAAGCGACAAACGAGTAAGGGTGCGGATTAACAAACGAATAGAACTTCCGAAACAAAGGGCTGG
>JACQGT010000039.1 GCA_016199425.1 Chloroflexota bacterium | reverse complement strand
TACAAATACCGTAGGTCGGACTGTCAGTCCGACCTACAAAAGAACACCACTCAAGAGGACGAGAAGAATGATATGTCGAGGCGTGCGCGGGGCGACAACGGTGGAAGAGGACAAACCCGAAGCGATTCTGCGGGCCACCCGGGAACTGTTGGCGCTGCTGATCCACGTCAACGGTATCTGCTCGGAGGATGTGTCCAGCGTCATCTTTACGACCACCAAAGACGTTGTCTCCCAATACCCGGCCCTGGCCGCCCGCCAACTGGGCTGGCTGGATGTGCCCCTGCTGTGCAGCCACGAGATGGAAGTGCCGGGCAGCCTGCCTCGCTGCATCCGTATTCTGCTGCACTGGAACACCGAGCGCAGCCAATCGGAAATCCAGCACATCTATCTGGGCGCGGCTCAGTCCCTGCGCCCGGACAAGTCTCTCGCCGAAGAGGTGGATATGGCCGAATTGCAGCAGTGGATTGAGGAACAGATGGAGCGGTGGGGGTAGGGGTTAGGGAGGATGGGGTGGTACTCACGGAACACTTTGCGTGCCGGAAACGTGAAGCGTGAAACGTGAGATCACTCGACTCATCTCACGTTTCACGTTTCACGTTTCGTCAGCACAGAAGGATTCACCTGTCCGTTCATTTTCTCAACGAAGGAGCCTTCCCATGACAACCGTCGCATTTCAGGGCGAACACGGCGCTTATTCCGAAGAGGCCATCCGCTCCCATTTCGGCCAGGAGGTGGATACTCTGCCCTGTCACGCCTTCGAGAATATCTTTGATGCGGTGGAAAACGGCACGGCCACCTACGGCGCAGTGCCTGTGGAGAACAGCCTGGCCGGCAGCATCAACAAAGCCTACGACCTGCTGCTCGAACACGACCTGAAGGTACACGGGGAGATTTCCCTGCGCGTGCGCCACAATCTGCTCACTCTGCCCGGCAATGGGGACAAAATTGTCCAGGTGCGCAGCCACCCCCAAGCGTTGGCCCAGTGCGAAGGCTTTCTCAACCGCAACGGCTACAAGGCGATTCCCTGGTACGACACTGCGGGCAGCGCCAAAGAGCTGGCCGAGCATCCAGAACCCAACGTGGGCGTCATTGCCAGCCGCCTGGCCGCGCAGATCTACGGGCTGGAGATTGTGCAGGAGGGCATCGAAGACCTGCGCCACAACTACACCCGCTTCTTTGTCATCGGCAAAGGCGAGGCCGAGCGGGCGGAGAACGCCAAGACCTCCCTCGTCTTTGCCACGCCCCACAGCCCCGGCGCGCTCTATCACTGCCTGGGCGAGTTTGCCCAGCGCCAGATCAACTTGCTGAAGTTGGAGAGTCGCCCCCGGCGCAACCGGCCCTGGCAGTATGTCTTCTATCTGGACTTTGCCGGCCACTGGCAGGACGCCGAATGCGGCGCGGCCCTGCTGGGCCTGCTCAACCGGGCCGCCTTCGTCAAGCTCTTGGGCAGCTTTCCCCCCGCGCCGATGCCGACGGAAGAGGAAGGGACGGTGCAGGCGGCGGTGTTACAGATTTGAAGGGATGAAGGGATGATAGGATGATGGGGTAGTGAGATGATGAGATGATGGCGTACTCCGTACCGCAGTCCATTATCTCATCATCCCATCATCTTCCACCGACCTACGCAATACGGAATACCCAATCTTTCACACACGGAGGAAACCCCAATGGTCGTCGTTATGAAACCCGAAGCAACCGCAGCCGAAATTGCTGCCGTTATCAACAAAGCCGAGGCCGTGGGCGTCAACACCCACCCCATCTACGGCAAAGAGCACACGGTCATCGCGCTGGTGGGCGATCTGACCAAAATCGAGCGGGACGTTTTCACGGCGATGGCTGGCGTACAGAAGACTGTGCGTATTCAGGAGCCCTACAAATTGGCCGCCCGCAACACCCACCCCGGCAAAACGACGATTGATGTGGGCGGGGTCACTATCGGCGGGCCGGAAGTGGTGGTGATGGCCGGGCCGTGCAGCGTGGAAAGCCGGCAACAGGTGTTGGAGACCGCCTGGGCCGTGAAGGAGGCCGGTGCCACGATCCTGCGCGGCGGTGCCTTCAAACCCCGCACCAGCCCCTACAGCTTCCAGGGCATGGGTGAGGCGGGCTTGAAACTCCTGGCCGAGGCCCGGGAGCAGACCGGTCTGCCCGTCATTACCGAAGTGATGACGGTCGAAACCGTGCAGATGGTTTGCGAATACGCCGACATCCTCCAGATCGGGGCGCGCAATATGCAGAACTACGGCCTGCTCCACGCGGTGGGCAAAGTGCAAAAGCCGGTGATGCTCAAGCGGGGCATCAGCGGCGAGATCAAAGAGCTGCTGATGTGCGCCGAGTACATTCTTAGCAACGGCAATATGCAGGTGATGCTCTGCGAGCGGGGTATCCGCACCTACGAGACCGCCACCCGCAACACCTTCGACCTCAACGCCGTACCTGTGCTGCAACGCTTGAGCCACCTGCCCGTCGTGGCCGATCCCTCCCACGGCACCGGGGACTGGGAACTGGTCGGGCCGATGTCCCGCGCCGCGCTGGCTGCGGGCGCGGACGCGCTGATCATCGAAGTTCACCCGGACCCGGACAAGGCCGCCAGCGACGGCGCGCAGAGCCTGAAGCCAGAGAAATTCGCCGAACTGATGGGCCAGTTGCGCCTGATCGCGGCGGCAGTGGGGCGGTCGATTGCCACCCATCCGGCGGCGGTGAATAACGGCCGGGTGAAGGAAGCCATTTTGGCATAGGCGAAACGTAAGACGTGAAACGTGAGATCACCCGGCCTTTCTCACGTTTCACGCCTCACGTTCCTTTGGGTTCACAGCAACCATCCCAACTGGAATCATTTCCCCATCGAAAGGATTTTCCCAATGATTATCGTCATGAAACAGGGCGCGGCGCCCCCAGAGATCGAAGCGGTTGTCAAACGTGTCGAGGAATTGGGTTACAAAGTCCATCTGAGCCGGGGTGAGGCGCGCACGATTGTGGGCATCATCGGCGCGGACGATTATCTGCTCAACCAGGACACCTTTGAGGTGTTGGACGGTGTGGAAAAGACCGTGCGCATTATGCAGCCCTACCGGCTAGCCAGCCGAGATTTCACCGGAGCAGCGTCGGAGATTCCGGTCGGCGCGAACGCAGTCATCGGCGGCAGGAAGATTGTGGTGATGGCCGGGCCGTGCAGCGTAGAAAGCCGGGAGCAGATTTTGGAGACCGCCCACGCGGTGAAGGAAGCCGGCGCTACTGTCCTGCGCGGGGGTGCGTTCAAACCCCGCAGCAGCCCTTACAGCTTCCAGGGCCTGGG
>JACQGT010000123.1 GCA_016199425.1 Chloroflexota bacterium | reverse complement strand
GGGTGCCCCCTGGGCGCTGCCTCCCTAATTTCCATCGAAACGACGGGCAGGGACACACAGTCCCTGCCCGTCATTTTATCCAAAGCCGTCTACCCTTAGCGGGTGCCGGCTGCCGACAGGTCGATCACCCGGGCCGCGGTCTCCGCGGTCACAAAGCCGGGGCCGGTCATAATCACATCGTTGGCTACGGTGTTCAGGTTCTCGGCCAGAAGGGTCAGCATCACAATGGGCAGATAGCCCTGAATGTACTGCTGCTGGTCGATGGCAAAGAGCATATTGCCGTCGCGCACAGCTTCCAGCACTTCAGGGCTGAGATCGAAGGTCGCCAGTGCGATGGTGCCCAGCTTGCCTTCAGATTCCAGCGCGGCCAGAGCCGGGGCAGCGCCGGTGGGGCCCAGAGTGAGGACGCCGTCCACATCCGGATTGGCGATCAACGCGGCCACGATGCGCTGCTCGGAATCCGTGGGGTCGGCCAGGTCCACGGCCAACACTTCCACCGTTGCGCCGCTCTTGGCCATCGCGTCGGTGAAGCCCTGGCAGCGCAGATCGAGCGCAACATTGCCCACTTCCTGGTTCACGCAGAGGGCTTTGGTCACACCCGCGGCCGCCATGCGCTCGCCACCGCCATAGCCCGCTTCATACTCGGTCTGACCGACGTGATTCAGGATGCCCAAACCTTTGGCCACATCACTGCCCGAATTCATGGAAATGACGGGAATCCCCGCGGCCACGGCCGCCCGGATCGCATCGCCCAGGGCGTCGGCGTCGGGAATCGAGACGACCAGGCCATCCGGTTTGGAGGCCACCGCGGCGTCGATCAACTGGGCCATGGCCACCATATCGAAGGTGCCCGGCGCCTGGTAGCTGACCGTCACGCCCATATCTTTGGCGGCCTGGTCCACGCCGTTCTTCACCACTGACCAGAAGGGATCGGAGGCCTGGCCGTGGGAGACGACCACAAACTTGTAGGGGCGCGCGGCCTGCGCGGGCGCGGCTGCGGGCTGCTCTGCGGCCGTGGGAGCCGGCGGTGCCACACAGGCGGCGAAGATCATCGCTGCGATCACGACAACGACCATTGCCGCGACATACAGATTCGACAGACGTTTCATGTTTCCCTCCTTGTTGGAAACTGAAAAAAGAGAATAGAGAGAACCGCTATCGGGGAAACAGTGGTTGGTACGATTGACCCAGCCCGACGGGGGAGGAGGCGGGCTTAGGTTTTGGAAATGTCTTCGATATCCCCCATTATACACCAATTGGCGCACTGGGCGTATCCTTCCTGTGTCACCCAGTCACCGTGCCATCCCATCATCCCGTCATCCCAAAAAATACCGTTCCTTCGCCCGCATCTCTTCCCACTCTTCCCGGGCCGCGGCCACAGTGTCAATTTCACTCGCCTCCGCCACGGGCACATCCCACCAACTTTCGTAGCCGGGCACGCCCAGGTAGCGGTCATTCGTCACGTGGATGACGACCGTGCGCTCAATGGATTTGGCCGTCTGCAAGGCCGCAACCACCTCGTCCACGCTGTTGCATTGGATGACATGCGCGCCCAGGCTGGCCGCGTTCTGGGCCAGATCGATGGGCAGGGGCTGTACATCCATCCCATCCTCATCCGTCGCCAGTCGCCCGTTTTTGGGGTAGACGTAGCGGGTGCCGAAGCCGCTCTGCCCCAATGACCGGCTCAGCCCGCCGATGCTCTTGAAGCCCTGGTTGTCCATCAACACAATCGTCAGTTTGAAGCCTTCCTGCACAGAAGTGGTGATGTCGGCGTTCATCATCAGATAACTGCCATCACCTACCAGCACGTAAACTTCCTGCTGCGGGTCGGCCATTTTCACGCCCAGCCCGCCGGCAATCTCATAGCCCATACAGCTATAGCCATACTCCAAATGGTATTGCTTGGGGTGGCGCGCCCGCCACAGCTTGTGCAGATCGCCGGGCAGACTGCCCGCCGCGCAGACCATCACCGCCTGCGGGTCGCCCTGCTCGTTGACCGCACCGATCAGCCCGCCCTGGAAAGGCAGCCCGCTCTCCGCTGCTGCGATGGCGTAGATGCGGTCCACCTCGGCTTCCCAGGCGTCGTGCAAGCGCTGGGCCTGGGCGATGTTTTCGTCGGCGTTGCGATAGCCCGCCAACAATTCTGCCAACTCATCCAGCGTCACTTTGGCGTCGCCGGTGACGGGGATGGCGCTGTGTTTGTGGGCATCGAATTCGGCCACATTGATGTTGACGAAGCGCACCTCCGGGTGCTGGAATTGGGTCTTGCTGGCCGTCGTAAAATCGCTGTAGCGGGTACCGATGCCGATGATCAGGTCGGCTTCCTTCGCCACAATATTGGCGGCGGATGTGCCCGTGGCCCCCACCGCGCCCAGGCAGAGGGGATTGTCGTAGCGCAGGCTGCCCTTGCCCGCCATCGTTTCGCCCACGGGGATGGCCGTCTGCTCGACAAAGCGGCGCAGGGCGTGGGTTGCCTCGCTGTAGAGGACGCCGCCGCCGGCGATGATCAGCGGCTTCCTGGCGGCGCGGATGGCCTCCGCCGCCCGTTCCAACGCGCCCCGGTCTGCCCGGCTGCGGGGGATGCGCCAGATGCGTTTCCGGAAGAGTTGCGCCGGGTAGTCGAAGGCTTCGGTCTGCACGTCCTGGGGCAGGCAGAGCGTCACCGCGCCGGTCTGGGCCGGGCTGGTGAGGACGCGCATCGCTTCGGGCAGGCTGGTGATGATCTGTTCGGGCCGGTAGATGCGATCCCAGTAGCGGCTGAGGGGTTTGAAGGCGTCGTTGACGGAGATCTCCTGGCTGCTCTCCGCTTCCAACTGTTGCAGCACCGGGGCCACATTGCGCCGGGCGAAGAT
>JACQGT010000137.1 GCA_016199425.1 Chloroflexota bacterium | reverse complement strand
TTGCGCAGGTCGATGACCATTCCCCAGCGACGCTCCTCTACCGGCTTTTGCAGCGCGCGTTGGATGTCCTTTTGCATCCGTAAAACGAGGTTTTCTTCCACAAAAATATCGGGCATTGTTTTGTTACCTCCGGGAACGCCCCCGGTTTGGAGGCCGTATCGGAAAAAAGGAAACGCAGAAGGCGAGAGAACCGCCTTCTGGGCTCAGTATAGAAGACGGGAAGTGGGAAGGATAGCAGGGGATGCCTGACAGATTGTCGGGGAAGGCTCGACTCTTTGGCGGTGGATGTCAGGGAATTTCCCGACAGGGGGCTACTTCTCTGCCAGCGCGCCGATTTCAAGCGCATAGCGGACCAGGGCGGATCGTGTGCGCAGTCCCAATTTCTCCATCAAGCGGGATTTGTAGGTCTCCACAGTCTTGACGCTCAAATGGAGCATCTCGGCAATCTCGCCGTTGCGATGACCCAGGGCGACCAGCCGAAAAATCTGGCTCTCGCGTTCGCTCAGGCTTTGAAAACGCTGGTCGTGGCTATTTTTGTCCGGTGCCTCTTGGGGGGTGGTTATCTGTTGCTGCAGAAGCAATTGGGTATGCCTGGGGTGCAAATAGACGCCCCCGCCATGCACGGCCCGGATGGCAGAGAGCAGTTCGTCGCTGGCTGCCTGCTTCAGCACATAGCCCGCGCCCCCGGCTGCCAGCACCTGGCGCAGATATTCCGGGTCGTCGTGCATTGTGAGAATCAACACCCGGCAGTCGGGCGCCAGCTTACGCACCTTTTCCAACGCCTCCAGCCCATTGCAGCGGGGCATATTGATGTCCATCAACACCACATCAGGCCGCAGCCCAATCACCTGGCGCACGCAGGCGTCGCCGTCTTCGGCTTCACCCACTACCTGCATATCTGCTTCGGCATTGAGCAGGGCCTTCAGACCGGCGCGCAGAACCGTATGATCGTCGGCCAGAAAAATTCGGATTGATTTCACAGAGTCACCTCCACATAGACAGCCGTACCGTCGCCGCCGCTTTCGATCTCCAAATGGCCGCCCACCAGCTCGGCCCGCTCGGCCATGCCGTGCAGACCCACACTGCGTCCGGCCCGCCGCGCCCCTTCCACATCAAAGCCCTGTCCGTCATCCTCCACAATTGCGCGCACGTGGCCGTCGTGACGGGTGAGCAGGACGCTGACCGCGCCGCCCCCGCTGTGGCGGGCCGCGTTGGTCATAGCCTCCTGCACGATCCGGTAGAGAGTCGTCTCCACCGTAGGCGGCAGCCGTCCGGCCAGATCGAAGTGCAGGTCCACGGCAAACTGAGGGTGTCGCTGTCTGAACTCCTCCGCATAACGATTCAGGGCCGCGGCCAGGCCCAGATCGTCCAGGACACTGGGACGCAGTTGGCGGCTGAGCAGGCGCACCTGTTCCAGCGTCTCGGCGGCAAAGGTGCGCATCTCCTCGCTCTTCGCCCGCATCTCCGCCGCCGACTCCAACTGGCCGGCCACTTTCATCCCCACAAGCAGAGAGGTCAGCGCCTGGCCCACGTCGTCGTGCAGCTCCCGGGCAATGCGTTTGCGCTCCTCCTCCTGGGCGGTAATCAACTGCTCCAAAAGCTGGGTACGCGCCATATCTTTTTCGGCAATCGCCTGGCGGCTCGTCTCGAGATTTTCGGCCATGGCGTTGAAAGCATCGGCCAACGCGCCGATCTCATCATCGGCCCAATGGGGGGCGCGGGCGCTCAAGTCGCCCTTGCCCACCTGATGGGTCGTATCCACCAGGGCCAGGATCGGGCGGGTGAGCAGCCAGGTGAGAAAACTGGCTGCCGCGATACCCACCAGGGCAACCACAATTGTTGTCAGCAGCATCTGCCCGGTCATAGCATTGACAATGCCGCTCAGCCGGTTTTCGGTCAGCCCCAAACGCACGACGCCGGAACGTCCGTCAAAAATGGGCGCGCTGAAATCGTGGACAATGCCCTGATTGCTGCTGTATATGCGATGTTGAATGCGCCGCTTGCTCTCAGACGCGCCATAGACTTCTGATTCCAGATCGAGTAGAGCCAATGGAAAACCGCTGGCGCCGAAAGTATGCGCCAACACCCGGCCTTCGTTGTCCAACACAAAGGCATAGAGCGCGTCTGGGTGGTTAGCGACTGTATCGCTCAGGAGTTGATGGACGGCGAAGTTGTCGTTGAGCAGGATGGGGTCGATGCTGCGCGCGGCCAGATCGCTGACCACGGAGAGACCCCGCTGCCCCAATTCGGCCACGAAAACCCGGGTCATCACCGCACGCACCTGCCAGGTAATCCCCAATCCTAAAATCACTGTCAAGGCCAGGATGATGCCCAGAATCTTCGTGCGCACGCTCACCCCGCCCACCAGCGCCCATAACTTGTCCCAGAAAGCAGTGTGCGAGGCGGTGTTCACGGACGCACCCCTGTCTCGTCGATCAACCGGCGCACGTCTTCGTATAGCGCATCATCGACCACCACAAAACGGTCGATGCCCAATGCATGAAGGATGGTCTCTCCTTCCGGCTCCTTGTCCATCGCCAATAGCGCATCGCTCAGAAGCCGTTTCTGGCGCACCGGCAGGGTGGGCGCCACCACCACAGGTGGAATACCAAATGGAGGCGAAAGGTGAATGACCCGGAGTTTGGCGGCCAGGGTGGGTTGCCGTTCCAGGGCAAAGGCCAACACCAGATTGTCTACGGCTGCGGCGTCGGCCACCCCGGCCGCGACCGCTTCGATGGCCCGATCGTGGCTGTAGGTAAAGAAGGTTTTGGCGAAGAAACTTTCCGGGGTCTCGCCCAGTTGTTGGACGAGATAGGTAGGGTAGACCCGCCCGGTGAAGCTCATGGGGTCGGTAAAGGCGAAGACACTGCCTTGGAGATCGGCCATTGTCTCTACGCTGCTCTCCGCTGAAACGATGAGCACAGAGTGGTAGACTACCTGATCGTTGATCTCCGGCGCGACCAGCAATTCCATGCCAAAATTGTCATTGCCGTTGATATAAGCGCTGGTACAGACAAAGGCCAGATCGACGCTCTCATCGGAGACGAGCGCATTGACTTCGGCGTAGGTG
>JACQGT010000012.1 GCA_016199425.1 Chloroflexota bacterium | reverse complement strand
GCGCTGGGGCAGCCCGGCCGGCACAGCCGCGCGTTTGAGCAAAAGCAAACCCATCAGAGCGCTGGCACTGATGGCTGTCACCATTGCCACGGCCGCGCCCAATGCCTGCCAATGGGCCGTCAGCACTGGCAAAAGCGCAAGAACCACAGCAATATGTGTGCCCGCAATCAGCAGACTGCCCCGAGGTTGGCGCTCTACGAGCAGGAGGTTGACCGCATAGGTGGCGATCAAAAAGAGGGGGGCGGCCCAGATCAGTACCCCATAGGCGGCCAGAGCAGCGCTGTGATCTTCGCCCCGGTAGACAACGCCCAGCAGCCAATCAGCCGCGCCCCCACTGAGCGCAGCGGCTGGCAGAAAGGCCATCATTCCGAAGCGGATAGAAAGTGCGGCCAGACGCCGGTACTGTTCCTCCGCCTGCACCCGCAGACGGCTGAAGGTTGGGTAGAGGGATTGCCACCAGGTCTGGGCCAGAATGATCAGCACACGGACGATCAGATAGGCAGCGCTGTAGATGCCCGTGACTGTCTCCCCCGCAAAGACGCTGAGCAGCAGAATATCCAGCCGATGTAGCAGCACATTGGCCAGGGCCAGACCGTAGAAAGGCCGGGCAAGACCCCATAGATGGAACAGGCCGGCGCTGATACTCTCCCTTGCCCTGTTGTCAGGAGCGCCCAGCAATTGTCCCCGCCCCACCAGCCACAGACAGACAAAGGCGGAAATTGTTTGGGTGGCGATGATGACAGCAGAAAGGGCAACCACACCGCCGCCTTGCCAGAGCACGACCAGACTTGCCCCTACAATCAGCGAATTGATCGCCACCTCGACACCCATCACCAACTCCATGCGCTCGTTGGCCTGGAAGAGCATCTCGCAGACAGACGTGACGGCAAAGAGAGGCAAAGAGGCTGTGATGAGAAGCAGGGCGTTCCGGGTTTCAGACTGGTAGGGAAGGATGGCGGTCAGGCCAAAGACCCCGGCCCAGATCAGAAAAGCTGCGACAATCTGGGCAAACAGGGCCGTCTGAAAAGCGCGCCGTCTGCGCTCCGGGTGGCGGGCCAGGTCGCGCACCAGCAGTTGGGGCAAACCCAACTCGCTGAGCACCTGGCAGACGTTCAGCCAGGCCAAAGCAGTGGCGTATTGGCCCAGCCCTTGCGCGCCCAACAGCCGGGCGATCACCAATTGCAGCACAAAGCTGATGCCGATGCGCCACAGACTGGAGGCTGCCAGCGCGCCGGTGTTGAGAACGATGCGACGGTCCGTGCGCGCAGCCATCGGCTGCGCGGGGAGGGGGGAAGTGTCGGCAGGTGCAGTCATACGCAGGATTGTAGCATTGCTCGAATCGGAATGTGAAACGTGAGGTGTGAAAACGTGAAACGTGAAAACGACCAGTAATCTCACGTTTCACGTTTCACGCCTCGACGAGTACCTTTGGCCATCGGCTCTGCTGCCTTATGGACTCACACCCAGCGTGGGCAGGGGCGACGGCGGCTCGATAGTCCCAACACCGCCGGGAGGCTGGGGCGGGAGCAACGGTGGGACGGGTGTCTCGGTGGGCAGGATGACGGGCGTGGCCGTGGCTGCTTCCGGCATGGGCGTCCAGGTTGGCGTCCACGTGGGGGTTTGGGTCGGCGTCGCAGTCACTGTCGGCTCCAGATTGTCCACAAAGAGGCGCACCCGGCTTTCGTAGCTGTTGCCAAAGCTGTCGCGCACGACCAGCCGCAGGGTATGGGGGCCGTTTGTCAAACCCCGCGTATCCCACTCGCCCAGCACACCACCCGTGGATGGCTGATCGATGGGTCCCCAAATGGCCTCGCTGAATGCGCCGGGGTCGTGGCTGATGCCGTATTGGAGTTCGTAGCTGGCAAAAGAGGGCACATTGGCGACGCCCACCGCGGAAATCACGCCCCGCACACTCTGCCCTTCTGTGGGCTGGGTAATCTGGACCTCCGGCGCAAAGTTAAAGAGTGAGCTTTCCTCCGCGGGCGGCTGGGGAATGCCGTGGCTTTCGGCCCATTCCCGATATTCGGCTGGGTAGACTTTGAAGACCTTTTCCTCCACCAGATCAGCCGGGGTAAATTCGCCCGCCCGTTGGCCCGTCACTTTGTCGATCTTCACAATCTGCCACAGGTCTGCTTCCGGCGGCAGGGGCGGGCGATCCGCGGCAAACCAACGGGTCGCCTTTTCCGGGCAGGCCGGGCTGGGCAGTGTGCCCGTGTCCGCGCAGACCTCCACCTGCTGCACACCCACGGGCACAGGGAAGTTGCTCGCCGGCGTAGCGGCCAGAGCGGCCTGCATAAAGCGATTCCAGATAGGTCCGGCCCCGCCCACACCAGAGACATTCTGCATGGCCGCGTTGCTGGCATTGCCCACCCAGACCCCTGTGACCAGTTCCGGCGTGTAGCCAATCGTCAACGCATCCCGAAAGTCATTGGTTGTGCCGGTCTTCACCGCCGCGGGTCGGCCCAGATTCAGCGCAGAATTCAGGCCAAAGATAGGCGCGCGGGCCTGGTTGTCGCTGAGTATATCGCTGATCAGAAAGGCGTCCACGGCGCTGATCACCTGCTGCCCCTGGGCCAGACCGTCCAGGCGGCAGGGAATGGGCGTGCCGATTTCACAAATGACATTGCCTTCCCCGTCCTCTATTTTCAGAATCGCCTGGGGCGGACGCCGCAGCCCGCCGTTGGCCAGCACAGCAAAAGCGCCGGTCATCTCCAAGAGGGGAATTTCACCGCCGCCCAAAGCCAGGCTCAGCCCGTAGTCCGCACGGGTGAGGGTGGAAATGCCCAGCCGCTGGGCCAGAGGAATAAAATGACTCACCCCCACAAAGTCCATCGCCCGCACGGCCGGAATGTTGTAACTGTTGGCCAGGTTGGCCCCCACCGTCAGAATGCCGTGCTCTTTCTCGTCGTAATTCTTGGGATGATAGGGGGGATTGGCTCCATCGGGGAACTCCTGCTCGATGTCGGCCACCAGCGTGCCCGGTGTCCAGCGCTCGGACAGCGGGCGCTCCGGGTTTTCAAAAGCGGCCAGATAGACCAGCGGTTTGATGGAGCTGCCCGGTTGGCGGGGGGCCAGGGCCATATTCACCTGGCCATCGATCTCCACATTGTCGAAATCCGCGCTGCCCACCAGGGCCAGAATCTCCCCGCTCTGGGGATTCAGGGCCACCAGCGCGCCGTTGGATACGTTGCGCGCCGCCAGTGCCTGCACCTGCTCGGCCACCATCGCCTGGGCCGTGTTCTGTAGCTCCAAGTCCAGGGAAGTGGTCACATTCAGCCCCACCCGGTAGAGCGCTTCGGGTCCCAGCAGCGTCTCCAACTGCTGGCGCACGTACAGCGTGAAATGGGGCGCGATGAAGTCGTAGCGCACGGGGACATAGGCCAGGGGGTCCAACCAGGCCGCGTCCGCTTCTGCCGGGGTAATGGAGCCGGCCGCAACCATCAGCCGCAACACCACCGCCTGGCGCTCCTTCACCCGGTCGGGGAATGTGTAGGGATCGTAGTAGGCCGGGGCCTGGGGCAGACCGGCCAGCAACGCAGCTTCGGCCAGAGTCAGATCGCCCACATCTTTGCCGAAATAGGTTTCGGCAGCCGAATCGACACCGTAGGCCAGGTTGCCGTAGTAGACTTCGTTCAGGTAGATTTCCAGAATCTGCTCTTTGGAATAGCGGCGGCTCACCTCGGCGGCCAGAATCGCCTCTTTGATCTTGCGTTCTGCAGAGCGTTCGGAGGTGAGAAAGACCAGTTTTACCAGTTGCTGGGGAATTGTCGATGCGCCCGAAACGAACTCCCGCTCCCGCACCGCATAGTAGACAGCCCGGGCCAGGGCCACCGGGTCGACCCCCGGATGGCGGTAGAAGTTGGCGTCTTCCGTGGCAATCGTCGCCTGGCGCAGCCAGGGCGACATCCGCTCCAGCGAGACGGCGACACGGCGGCCCTCGTTGGGGTCGAAGGTCTCGTTGAGCAGTTCGCCGTTGCGGTCGTAGATGCGGGTGCTCTGGAAAGAACTGGCCCGTTTTGCCAGGTCGCCGGGCAGGGGCAGGTCCGCCGCAATCTGGGCATAGGCCACAATCACCCCGGCCAGGGAGAGAAAGGCGAGGATGAGAAAGGCAACCGCGCCCGTCACCAGCCCGCGCCCGAAAGAGCGGGGCGGCTTGGATTGTGCTGGTTGGGCGTTGGGTTCAAGGCGGTATTGTTGCATAAAAAGAGGATATTGGGTATTGGGTATTAGATATTGGATATTGCGTAGGTCACGCTTGCAGCGTGACAATCACACCGCCGCGTTCAGTTCGATTTGTCCGTTCAGTTCCTCGTGTGCGGGTGTACGCCACGGGGAATGAAAACAAAAATCCGTAAATTCTGGAATCCGTGTTCTTTTTTCAGGGCAGGCGACATGCCTGGGTGTACCGATAGCGATGAAAATCAGAACGCAGCGCCCAGGGGGCACCCGGCAGGTTTCGCAGATTGAATCCGTGTGAATCCGTACAATCCGTGGCATCCGTGTCCTTATTTTCGTCAGTCATCCCTGACATTCCGCATTCACCCCGGCCATTCCCAGGGCAGACGGTTCTGGTAGATGAAGGCCGCGGTGTGGAGCGCCTGAAAAAGAATCAGCGGTAGCGCACCGGCTTGCAATGAGCGGGGAGAGCACAGCCAACGGGGCAGCAGCCATACCAGCAGCAGCGTGCTGGGAATGGCGGAGAGACTGAAGAGGTCCCAGTCCCGCTGCCCCCCGTAGTCGGGATTCCAGAGCCAGATAAAAAGCCAGTAGCAGGCCGCGGCTATCAACAAAAAGCGGGCGGCGTTCTTTTCCCCGGCGGGTAGTACGCTGAAGTTAGAACGCAAATGAACGCAGAATGTTCCCGCCCAGAGCAGAAGCAGGGCAGGCAGCGCCACCGGCGCGATCAGAATCTGCTCGTTGAGAAAGTCAACCAGATGCGGCCAACTGAAAAGGGTGTAATGCTCCCAGCGGGTGGTGGCGGCAAAGAGCGGCACTAGCCAGCGCCCATCCCCTCCGCCGGGACGATCATCCCCCAAAAGTGCGGCCAGCCCGTGACCGCCCGCCTCCATCAGCAGCAGCGTTCCCCCCGCAGCCAGGAGAACCGGCAGAGCCACTGCGGCCCCAATCCGCCAGCCGGAGAAGCGACCGCCCCGCCAACAAATCCACGCTGCGTAGAGCAGCGACGGCGCAAGTACAATCGTACTGGGATGGGTGGCGTTGAGCAGAGCCAATACCGACGCAGCCAGCCACAGGGGTCGTCTACCTTCCAGTGTCTCCAGCCCAATCCAAAGATAGGCCAAAATGCCCGCCGCGGCAAAGCTGTAGTTCTCCACATAGCCGAAAAAGAGTTGTATCACGCCAAGCGAGGCCAGCAGGCCAAAGGTGAGCCAGCCGGAGGCCAGCTCCTTCAGGCGGCCCAATCGGAGGAGAACTGCCAGATAGAGAATGCCCGCCAGCGGACTCAGCAGCCGATAGACCGGCGTGGCATCGCGCCACTGAAAGCGCTCGTGAAAAGCCAGCCAAAGCTGGCTGTGCAGAAAAACGTCGAGGGGGGCCTGCCAGGAGTGGGTCAGGCGTAGGGCCGGATCGGGCCAGCCGACTGCATTGGCGAGAATATAGGCGTCTCCCCAGCGGGTGTGGACAATCGGGAAGGCAAAGAAAGCGCAGGCCAAAGCAAACGCGACAGTCACACCTGTCAGGTCCGCCGGGAAAGACGACTCGCTGACTCCGTTCTCTCTGTCGGCGGACCTGACAGGTGTGGCAACCCACCACCCCCAGAGCATTGACGCTATCACCGCCCCAACGCCCAGCCCGACTACCCAGCCGGGCGCATAACGCACGGGCCAGAAACCCCACCAGTGGCTCTCCGCCTCACCCGCTGCGGGCAGCGCGCCCACTGTGGCGGGCAGAGTCAGCACGTAGAGATGCAGACCGATCAGCAGCAGCAATAGGCCGTAGAAAAGCAGGATCATCCAGCCTTCTCGTTTCCATTGGGCTGGCGCGGAGATACTTCGCATCGGGCGTACCTTACAAACGTGCCGGGCACACTACTGTGCCCGGCACGGGTGATTCGTATAAAAAGCAGACTTCCGGGGGTGAACAGTAATCAGTGAACACTCTCGGCGTTCACTGATTACTGTTCACTTTCCTACTGACTACTTCGACAATGTCACATTACGAAAATACGAACATACAGAGCCGATCAGCGCCGATATCAGCAGAGGCTAGTGAGCGCTGGTTGAGTAGCCGAGTCTGCGAGGCGTATCGAAACCAAGCGAACG
>JACQGT010000133.1 GCA_016199425.1 Chloroflexota bacterium | reverse complement strand
TGACCGGCGCGGACGGCGCGGGCAGCGGCCTGGACGCGGATGTGTTGGATGGGATGGACTCGGCTGAGTTTGCCAAGAGTGTCCATCAGCACTCAGCAGGGGAAATTACATCTGGACAGCTCTCTACAGACAACTTTTCTGCCCTGGACGATCTGAATGCCGAGGGCGCAATTGGCGCTGGTGTAGGTCAGGTAGCCCAGGGCTCCCACACCCATACAGGTCTTCCCGTACAGTTCAATACTATCAATTCCACTTGCTTAGGAAACGTAAGCTTTGGAACCACTTTCACAAAGGTTGCGAATATCGGCACCTTTGCAAAGGTATATACTGACTCAACAATGGAGATTACCTTCAACGGCAGGATTGCCGTCATTACTTCTCTGTCAGGGACAGGCGCTCGTTTCGAACTGCGGGTCGACGATGCGGCCCCGACTGTAGGGCGCGGTCGAGTAAGCTTCAAAGCCTCTGAAGTAGGCAGTGATGGAATGTGGGTGACAATGACCGGATTCTGGGCCGGTTTGGCGGCAGGAAATCATACAGTCAGCGTGTGGGTTGCGGCCTCCAGCGGGACTGGCAACGGCGCAATGCTTGACCCAGGCTGCTGGAGTTCGGATGTGGTTATCACCAAAGAGTACAGGGATTGACAAGATCAAGCCACGAAAGCTGTTTGTAAATTCGTGAGGACTCATCTGTGAAGCGGACCCGCAAATTACCCTACGCGATAGGGAGCATTCTGGCGATTGTACTGACCAGCGCGGTTCTGGCCCAAATCTCCACCAACTTCGATCTGCGCTGGTGGGTGGTGTCGAGCGGCGGCGCGCGCCAGTCGACCAACTTCCGGATCGATGACTCCCTGGGAGCGTTGGGTGATGTGGCGGTGAGCGGCAACTATCGCGTCGAAAGTGGCTTTGCCGGCGGCGCGTCTACACCTTCGCCCACGCCCACCCGCACGCCGACGACAGCCAATACCAGCACGCCGACACCCACCCGCACACCGACGACAGCCAATACCAGCACGCCGACGCCAACCCGCACGCCGACAACCGCCAACACCAACACGCCGACAGCCACAAATACTCCCCCAACTGTCAATACAAGTACACCTACGCCCACCCGCACGGCCACGCCGACGACTGTACCGACGAGCGGCGACAGCTTCGAGATCGACGACACCTGCGCCCAGGCCAAGAGCATCAACAGCGACGGCAGCGGACAGAGCCACAACTTCCATCTGGGAAGTGATGTGGATTGGGTCAAATTCACGGCCCAAGCCAACAAAACCTACATTATTCAGGTGGAGAACATAGGAGCGAAGGCCGATGCGGTCATCTTCCTCCACGACACCTGCGCCAGCGACCCGGCCACATCGGGCAACAACGCCTTTGGTTCGACCGTACGCCTGGAATGGGATTCTGTCAAAAACGGGGACTATTTCATCCGCCTGCAGCAGTTTGACAGCACATTCTTTGGCGCAGAGGCCAACTATACGATTTCAGTGACGGTGGACAATATGCCGCCCTCCGCGCCGACCAATCCCCGCTGCATCTCTATCGATGCCACGACCGTCGGCGTCCAGTGGCGCAAGAGCTTGGAGCGAGATGTGCGCAAATACCGCATTAGCTACGGCACGGCCGGGGGGCCGCTGAGCAATGTGGACGATGTGGACGGAGCCGAGACGACCTATTACCAGGTGGGCGGCTTGACCACCGGCGTCACCTATGCCTTCCTGGTGCGGGCACTGGACTTCTCCACCAACTCAAGCCCCCCGTCTGGTGAGGTCCAATGCACCGCCCAGATCCCGGCAGACCTGACTCTGCCCAGCTTAGTCATCCAGCAGCCCACCAGTTCCGCCACCTACACCACCACCGCCGAGAAGATTACTTTGACCGGCCTGGCCTCGGACAGCGGCAATAACCTGAGCCGGGTACGGGTGCAGAATCTGACCAAAGGCGGGGAAAAGTGGGACTACACCCTCAGCGGCGCCAGCGACACCTGGCGGGTGGAAGATATGGAATTGGGCGCGGGCGACAACAGCCTGCGGGTGACAGTTTACGACGCGGCGGGCAACAGCGGCCAGCAGAACATTCTGGTCAAGCGTCTGGGCAACAGCCCCGGTGCGGTGATACTCATTGCGGGGCGGAACGAGACCTCTGGCTTGCAGACAAACATCTACAACTCGACCAACCGGGCCTACCGCATCTTCAAGAGCGCCGGCTTCACCGACGACGACATCTTCTACCTGGCCCCCGTGGCCCAGGACCCGGACAAGAACGGGGTGGCCGACGAGGTGGACGCCACGGCCAGCCCGGCCGCCTTCCAACAGGCGATTACCGTTTGGGCCAAGACACGCGTAGGCCCGAGCAGACCGCTCTTTATTTATATGATGGACCACGGCTTTGCCAACAAATTCTGCGTCTCCGGCTGCACCGGGGCCAACAGCATCACGCCTGACGAGATGGACGGTTGGCTGACTACACTGGAAAGCGAATCGGGGGTGACAGAAGTGACGGTCGTCTACGAGGCGTGCCTGTCGGGGAGCTTTATTCACCGGGTGAACCCGCCAGGGGACAGCATCAGCAAACCGGGGCGGGTGATCATCACCTCCACCGGTTTCAACAACAACGCCTACGCCTCGGCCCAGGGCGCCTACTTCTCGGATGCCTTCTTCTCCTGTGTAGCCGACAGCGAGAATCTGAAAGTCTGTTTCGACCAGGCCAAAGCCGCGGTGACGACGACAGGCGTCAACCAGACGCCCTTCCTGGACGACAACGGGGATGGGGTCTACAACGCGGGCGACGGCACGTTTGCGGTCAACCGCTACGTAACCCGCTTCTTCAGCTCCGTGCGTCCGGTGATTGAGGGAGCGGATGTGCAGCGCAGCGGAGCAGACGGGGTGTTGACGGCGAGTGTGGCCGAGGGAGCTGAGCAGACAGAGCTGGTCTGGGCGGCAATCTACGGGTCGACCTTCGAGGAGCCAGCCGAGGTGACCATCAACCTGAATGTACCGGTGTTAAAACTGGAGCCGGTGGCCGGGCAGCCGGGCAAGTACAGTGTGAATTACACGAATGGTTTTCTGGATCCCGGCGACTATCGCATCGTCTTCTATGCCCAGGACCGCCTGGGGTTGAATGCAATACCCGTTTCGCCAGGTGGGATTCAGCTTTTCCTGCCCACCATTCGCCGGTAAATCAGATATTGGGTTTGGATATTGGGTATTCGAGCGACACCGGCCCCGACACAATACCCAATCTCCAAAGGTTCACAGGATATAAGTCTTATGCGCAGACGATACACAGCCTATCTCCCGCTCTTAATCATTGGCATCGCACTGCTATTCGGGCCGAGCCAGACCCTTGCCGCCCGTTTGGGCATCGACGCGCGCCGTCTGCTGGCGGATGTGGCGGCGATCACCGGTTCGGTGATGGTGCGGGATGTGGACACGGGCACACCCTCTTTGCAGAGCGATCGCCTGATTGTTCAACTCAACGGAGTGGCAACGACGCCTTCCGGGTTCACTCTGCAGAGCTATCTGCTCAGCGGCGAGGACGGCTTTTTCAGCGGCACACTGGCCGTCAATGGTGGCGTCGTCAATAGCGCGCCTGATTTCCCCGGCAACAATCTGATCGCCAAGTATGACACCTTCCGTATGATGTGGGAGAAGACCGTCTTCGAGACGACGCTGCCCAGCGCAGCCCTGGCGCTCATCCGCGAGGTGGTGGATCGGGCGGGGGACACGCCCAAAAACGTCGGCTATGCGGTGGGGATGGTGCAGCAGGCGCGCATTCTGGCAACCCACGCCAACCTGGCCCGATCTTCGGCGGCAGCAGGCAATCGCGGGGGCGCGCGTGTCCACACCGAACATACGCTGAATATTCTCTATGGCAAGGACGACCCCCGCTACGGCGATTTTGACGGCAGCGGCGTAGCCGAGAACCCAGGCGACGGCTACGGCCTGCTCCGCTACGCCGCCAATACAGACTTCAAACTGCTGGAGGCGGCGGAAAGCGTAGGCGTTACCCAAGAGATTGCCGATCAGGCCATCGCCGCCAGTCTGACGATTGGCAATGTGGCCCCCGCCGATGGCAACAACACCTGGGCCGATCAGTTGGTGGAACGGGCCCAGACGGTTCTGGCCGCGGCCACAGCCGGGGATGCGCTTCCCCCGGCGACGACCATGCGGGATATCTCCAACCGGATGGTGAATGGGGTGGATGTGAACGAGAACGGTGTCGTCGAACCCATCACCGGGGAAGGTGGGGTCTGGACGGCTTTTCTCACGGCCCAGCGCACCGCGGATTACTTCCCAAGCGGGGCAATCGGCGGGCTGATTCAGCACCAGCCCTTTGCCCAAAATCCCACCAGCGACCGTATCGCTATCGCCCTGGAAAATGTGCCGCAACCGCCCGACGACGTAAGCCTGTGGGCCTACCTCTTGGGGGCTGGTGGCAAACGGCTGGTATTGGGCGAAGTTCCCTGGAGCAGCGGTGGCGTAACCGTCAGCTTTTCCTACCAGGGCCGCAATCTGATCGGCGAATTCAACGGCTTTCGGCTGGTCCAGGGAGTGATTTACGCGAAGGATGCTCTGCCCGCCGCGCCCCTGGGACCCATCCGCAAAGTACTCTCCTCCGCCGATGACACCCCGGCCCAAGTGGGCTATGGCGTCGGTCTGATGCGGCAGGCCCAACTTGTGCGGGATCTGGCGGCCCAAATGAGCGCGGCAGCTTCGGCGGACGACATTGTTCAGGCCCAGGCCCGGGCCCGGGAGGCATTGAATGTGCTGGTGGGCAAGGACGATCCCCGCTATCAGACCGGCGCAGGCGACCCCGGCGACGGCTTCGGGTTGCTCGGCTATGCCGGGAGTGTAGACCTCTCTATGCAACAGTTGTTGAGCAGCGCGGGTGTCACGGCCAATATGACCAAACGGGGGGGAGAAGCCCGGGCGGCGATTGCCAATTTCTTCCCAGCGACAGGGACAGGGACGTGGGCCGATCTCCTCATCGAAAAGATTCAGGCGGTGTTGGGCACAAATGATGTAATCATCGCTGCGCCCTTTGCCGATCAGGCCGCGGCGATTGCCAACAACATTCTGAACGGCGACGGCAGCAAAAGTGGGGTCCGGGCGGTCTATCTCGCCAGCCAACAGGCCGTGGACTATTTCCCCAAAGAAACGGGCGCAGCTCCCCCCGACGAACCGCCTGTAGCCGGCCCCAACCCGGACGCGCAGGAGAACGACGATCTGTGCAGCCGGGCCAAACCCATCTCCACCAACGGCGTCAACCGTCGCCACACCTTCCATTACGAGGGGGATCAGGACTGGATCAGCTTTACCACCCAGGCCAACAAAAGTTACGTCATCGAAGTGTCTGGTGTGGGCAATCTGGCCGACCCGGTCATCTTCCTCTACGACAATTGCGAATCTGCCCCTGGCTCTTTCGAGAGCAATGCCTTTGGCAACACTGTGCGTCTGACCTGGAACGCAGCCAAAAACGGCGCGTATTTCATCCAGTTGCGCCAGTTCGACCCGGTGATTTTTGGGGTGGGCACCGAATACGACCTGAAAATCACGCTGGATGCGGTGCCGCCCTCGCCGCCCACCAATCTGCGCTGTCTGGCCGTGAACACGACGACTCTGGCCATCCAGTGGCAGCGTAGCCCCGAATTCGACGTGACCGGCTACCGGGTCACATACGGCAACCAAAATTCCAGCGACACGGGCATCCGGGATGTGGCCGGGGCAGAAACGACCTTCCTGGAGCTGAGCGGGCTGACCCCCAACGAACTCTACTTCCTGCGCGTGACGGCTCTGGACTTCTCGCGCAATGAGAGCGCGCCTTCGGGTGAGTTGCAGTGCCGGCCGCTCCAACCCACAGACGCCACCAAACCGGTCGTCACATCGATGCTGCCCACCCTGACCGGTCCCTACACGACCACTGCGCCAGCCCTGACCTTCACGGGCGCGGCCGCGGACAGCGGGGGCAATCTGAGCCGGGTACGCGTCCGCAACACCAGCATTAGCCAGGAAAAGACCGATTTCAGCCTGGCTCAGGGGATTGACGATTTCCGGGTGGAGGACCTGCCTTTGCGCATTGGCAACAACCAGATTCTGGTGACGGTCTTCGATGAGGCCAACAACAGCACTGACTACAGCCTGGCGGTGGAGCGGCTGGGAGAAAGCAAAGGCGCGGTGATTATTATCGCGGGGCAGAACGAGACACTTGGCTTGCAGACAAACATCTACAACTCCACCAACCGGGCCTACCGCATCTTCAAGAGCGCGGGTTTCACCGACGACGACATCTTCTACCTGGCTCCCGTGGCCCAGGACCCGGACAAGAACGGGGTAGCCGACGAGGTGGACGCCGCCTCCACACCGGCCAACTTCCAGCAGGCGATTACCGTCTGGGCCGGGACACGGGTGGATGCGGACAAACCGCTCTTCATCTATATGATGGACCACGGCCTGGCCGACAAATTCTGCATCTCTGGCTGTGCCGGGGCCAACAGCATCACACCGGACGAACTGGACGGCTGGCTGCGCACCCTGGAAAGCGAATCGGGAGTGACGGAAGTGACGGTCGTCTACGAGGCGTGCCTGTCGGGGAGCTTTATTCACCGGGTGAATCCACCAGGAGACAGTATCAGCAAGCCAGGCCGGGTGATCATCACCTCCACCGGCTTCGACAACAATGCCTACGCCTCGGCCCAGGGGGCCTACTTCTCGGACGCCTTCTTCTCCTGTGTGGCGGACAGCGGCAACCTGAAGGCCTGTTTCGACCAGGGCAAGGCTGCGGTGGCGACGACCGGTGTCAACCAGACGCCTTTCCTGGATGACAACGGGGATGGGGTCTTCAACGAGGGCGACGGCACGTTTGCGGTCAACCGCTACGTAACCCGCTTCTTCAGTTCGGTGCGCCCCACGATTGACGCGGTAGATGTGCAGAAGAGCGGGGTCAACGGAGTGCTCAGCGCTACAGTCTCCGAGGGGGCCGAGCAGACGGAATTGGTCTGGGCGGCAGTCTATGGGCCGACCTTCGAGGAGCCGACGGATGCGACCATCTTTAACCTGAACGTGCCGGTGGTGCGTCTGGAGCCGGTGGCGGGACAGCCGGGCAAGTACAGTGTGAATTACCCGAATGGCTTCCTGGACCCGGGCGACTATCGTGTCGTCTTCTACGCCCAGGACCGCCTGGGGTTGAATGCAGCACCGGTTTCGCCAGGTCAGCGGCAGCTTTTCCTGCCCCAAATCACCCGAAAGCCGTAGGTGCGGTTTCCAACCGCACAATGCTGGGTAATCCGTCAATGTGCGGTTAGAAACCGTACCTACGGAAATATCCAATAGAGAAGTCCAGGCAGATGTATGACACCCAATCTTCCCCTTTCCCACAGCCCATCTCGCCGTCTCGCCTCGCTCTTCGGCGCGGCGCTGGTCCTCTACTGCCTGCTGGCCGCCTTCTTCTGGACCCTCGGACAGGACGCGGCCCAGGCCGCGCCCGCCGTGGGGCCGGACCTGACGGTGGAGATCAGCCTCGATCCGCCGGTGCCTGCCGACGGGCAAGAGGTGAAGATTACATTTGTCGTGCGCAACAAAGGCGCCAGCACCACCGGCAGCGGCTTCACGGCCTATCTGTATGTGGACCCGGCGGATCGTCCGCCCACTCTCGCCACCCTGGGGCGGCCCTTTGGCTTCGCCACACTGGCCGCCGGTGCCTCGGCCCAGGCGGAGCGCACCCAGACCATCAGCGGCAAAGGCTGCAATCACGTCATCTACGTTTGGGTGGATCGGGACAACCAGATCGCCGAAGACAACGAGGAGAACAATCTGATCGCCCTGCCCTTCTGCGTGGGTGTCGAGTGTGAGGTGGACAGCCACGAGAACGACAACCAGTGCAGCGCGGCCAACTGGCTGCTGGAGGGCGCAGCCGAGGCCCGTTCCTTCTGTCACCCCACCGACCGCAACCTGACCGACGAGGATTGGATCAAATTCACTGCACTGACCGAAGTCACCTACACGTTGGCAACGTCCAATCTGGGCCAGCACGCCGCGCCTCAGATCGCCCTGCGCAGCGCCTGCGGCGGGGCTGAAATCGCCAGCGGGCTGACGACCCTGGCCTGGCAGCCGCCGGTGGCCGGCGTCTACTACGCCCGCATCCAGAACAGCGACGGGCTGCAAGGCCCCCTTACCGCCTACAGCCTGACCCTGACCAGCGCCACCGGGCTGACCGACAACTTCGAGCCGGACGATACCTGCGCCACCGCGCGGGAGATTCCCACCGACGGCACAAAACAGAGCCGCCTCTTCCAGGCGCCGGGAGATACCGATTGGTTGCGCTTTACCACAAAGGCCGGTGAGAGCTTTGCGGTCGTCAGCAGTGGGACGGGAACCGGCGTCAACCCGGTCATCACCCTCTATAGCTCCTGCAACCAGGCCCGCAGCAGCGCCAGCATTGCCCAGAACACCCAGCGGGTGGAGGCGAGCAGCCCCGGCGATCAGGTCTACTACGCCCGGGTCGCCAACCAGAACCCCAACCGTTTCGGCTCCAGCGCCACCTACGATATGCAGGTGCTGGCTTCCTCCTGTGTCAGCGACGACCAGGAGGAGGACGACAGCTTTGCCCAGGCTAGAGCTATCGATGTGGGCGGAACGGCTAAGACCCACAATTTCTGCCCGGCGGGCGACCAGGACTGGGTGAAGTTCACCGTGACCAGCACCCAAGTCTATGTGCTGAACACCAGCAATCTGGGCTTTGCGTCGGACACAGTGCTGACTCTTTACGACAGCCAGGGCAACCAACTGGCGACCAACGACGACTACGACTACGTGCGGGCTTCGCGCATCGTCTTCGAGCCGTCTACCAACGGCGACTACTACGCGATGGTGCGCCACCGCAACCCGGAAGCGGCTGGACCCAACACCAACTACGACCTTTCCATCGAGACCGGCTTCTGCGCCCTGGACGGGGGCGACGGGGGCAATGGCGACAACGGGCCAGCGGATGCAACTTTCCTGGCGGCCAACAGCGCGCCCTTGCCCCGCAACTTCTGCGCCGACCCCCTATCCGGCGCTCTGGGGGATCAGGACTGGCTGCGCTTCCCCGCCACTGCCGGCGGCGTCTACCGGATTTCCACGGGCAGCCTGGGGCTGAACAGCGATACTGTGCTGCGTCTCTACGACCGGGACGGCAAGACCCTCTTGGGCACAAACGATGACAACGGCGCGGGGCGCTCGGCCACAATCGTCTTTACGCCGACCGTTTCCGGCGATTATTTTGTGCAAGTGACCCAATTCAATTCAAATGTCTTTGGGCAGGAGAGCAGCTATACAGTGGAGCTACAGGAGAATATCCCGCCCACGCCCACACCGACCGCGACGCCCACCCCTTCGCCCACGCCAACGCCCACACCCCTGCCCACTGTGGACCCCTCCGGCGTGCGCACACTGATTCTGACCAACCGGCAGCGGCTGGAATCCCTCTACGGCCCTATCGAGACCGGCGGTGTGATGGCAAAGCTTTTTGAGCTGGCGGATCACGAAAAGGTGGAGGGGGCGGTAGTGCTGGTGGAAAACAACGCCGCGGTCGCCGCGGCTTACGCCGCCTGGACGGCCAATGCCAACAGTCTGGCCGACAACGCATTGGCGAATAGCGTGGCCGACGCCATCCGCGGTCTGGTGCTCTCCCTCTTTGCC
Organism: Chloroflexota bacterium; assembly: GCA_016199425.1. Classification (GTDB taxonomy): domain Bacteria; phylum Chloroflexota; class Anaerolineae; order Caldilineales; family Caldilineaceae; genus JACQGT01. The sequence continues at coordinate 1,141 of JACQGT010000133.1, read as the reverse complement.
AACGGCCCCAACATCGAATATCTGGTCATCGCCGGCGATGATCGGGTGATCCCGTTCCGGCGCATCGGCGAGGGCAATCTCACCCAATTGGAAAGCAGCTATGCCCAGGAATTGGGCAGCACAAGCACTGTGGCTGCTGCTCTGGCCCAGGATAAGATATTGACCGACGACTACTATACAGACAAAGAGCCGAGCCAGTGGAAGGGCAATGAACTCTACATTCCCGACTACGCCAGCAGCAGGCTGATCGAGACACCCACCGAGATCATCGGCGTTATCGACACCTTCCTGGCCGGGCAGGAGACCAATTTGCAGAAGGCGCTCGTCATCGGTTGGGATTTTGTCGAGGACAGCGCCAATATCATCAGTCTGTTGACCAGCAACGATACCATTGCAACCGATAAACTTTTGGGGAATTTGTGGACGGATCAGCACCTGCGTCCCTGGCATCTGGCTGCCAACCCGCGCTACGATTTTCAGTCGATCAACAGCCATTCCACCCACACAGCTACACTGGTTCCCATTGGGCAGGACATCACCGCAGCGGATATCGCCGCTGCGGTGAGCGATCTCTCGCGTGCCATCATCTTTGCCGTGGGCTGTCACAGCGGGCTGAACGATCCCAATACGCTGGATTTGCCCCAGGCTTTTCTGCAGAAGCGCGCCAATTACGTGGGCAACACCGGTTTCGGCTGGGGCGGCGGCGGTGTGGTCTATTCCGAAGCGGTGATGCGCAACTACGCCCGGGAACTGTTGCGCGACACCCGTGCTGCCATCGGTCCGGCGCTGGTGGCGGCCAAACAGAAGTATTACACCAGTGCCTTTGTCTTCGGCGCCTACGACGCCAAGAGTCTGATGCAGGTCACTCTCTATGGCCTGCCTATGTACGAAGTGACCAGCGGCGGCACCCTGGCCGACGGCGACCCCTTCCCCAGCGCGGAAGAGAGTTTTGCGCCGCCCACCTCCTTTGGCGATCTCAATGTGGGCACATTTTCCTACAGTCTGGCGGGCAACTTCGGCGACAACGATTCGCCGGATGGTCATGGCTCTTTCAACGATCTGGATGGCAATGTGAGCTTCTCGGCAGGGACGCCCATCCAGCCCAATTACTACGCCGATGTCACCGCGCCCACGGCGGGGT
>JACQGT010000134.1 GCA_016199425.1 Chloroflexota bacterium | reverse complement strand
TCTGCGTAAATCTGCGTCCAAAATCTTCTTTGTGGTTATCCCCGCCCTACGTCTTTTCCATCTCGTACCAGTTCGGCCCCACCTCGGCGTCCACCTTCAGGGGGATGTCCAGCGTATACGCCGACTCCATCACTTCCCGCACCAGCCCAGTCACGGCTTCCCGCTCCGTCTCGGGCATCTCCAGCACCAGCTCGTCGTGGACCTGAAGCAGCATCCGCGCCTGGAAGCCTTCCTCCTGCAAGCGCTTATGCAGACGGATCATCGCGATTTTGATCACATCCGCGGCCGTGCCCTGGATGGGGGCATTGATGGCGGCCCGCTCCAACGCCTGGCGCTGGGTAAAGGGCAGTTTCGTCTGCAATTCCGGAAAGAAGCGTTTGCGCCCCAGCAGAGTCTCCACGTAGCCATCCTCCGTGGCCTTGCGGATGGTGTCGTCGATGTACGTGCGCACCCGGGGGTAGGTGGCGAAATACTGGTCCAAAAAGCGCTGGGCCTCGACCGGACCCATCTCGGAGCGGCTGCTCAATCCGTAGGCGCTGACCCCGTAAATGGTGGCAAAGTTGATGGTCTTGGCCAGCCCGCGCTGGGAACGGTCCACCTCATCAATCGCCACATCAAAGAGCTTGGAAGCGGTGGCGGCATGGATGTCCTGGTCCTGGCGGAAGGCTTCCAGCAGCCCCGGCTCCTGGGTCACGTGGGCCAGGATACGCAGCTCCACCTGGCTGTAATCCGCGGCCAAGAGTAGCCACCCCTGCGCAGCCACAAACGCCTTGCGAATCTCTCGCCCCATTTCCGTGCGGATGGGAATGTTCTGTAAGTTGGGGCTGTTGCTGCTCAGCCGCCCGGTGGACGAACCGGTCTGGTTGTAGCTGGTGTGCAGTCGTCCCGTCTGGGGGTTGACCAGTTCGGGCAGCGCATCCACATACGTGCCCCGCAGCTTCTCCAACTGGCGCTGGTCCAGGATGAGGGTCAACGCCTCGTGCTGGTGCGCGCTCAACTCCCCGGCAAAGCCCGCCAGCTTCTCCAATTCCCCAGCGGCGGTGCTGATAAAACCCGTCTGCGTCTTCTTCAGTCCCCGTGTGGGAAAACCCATTTCCCCGAAGAGAACCTGGCTCAACTGCTGGGTACTGCGCAGGTTGAACTCGTGGCCGGCAATTTCGTAGAGCCGCTTCTCGCAGTGGAGCAGCCGCTCGGCCAGATCCGTGGACATTTCGCCCAGAAAGTCCGTATCCAGCCGGATGCCCGCCATCTCCATCTTTGCCAGCACAGGCAGCAGAGGGAGTTCGATGGAGTCGTAGAGCGACCAGAGACCGGCACCCCGCACCCGCGGCTGTAGCAGATGGTAGAGTTGCAGGGTGGCATCACAGTCTGCGCCGCAGTAGGCCCCCACCTGTTCAATCGGGGCCTGGTCGATGGTAATCTGCTTGCGCCCGCTGCCGATAAGCTGGCTGATTTCGGTCATGCGCCAGCCCAGTTCCCGGTCCGCCGTGCTTTTCAGCCCCAGAGAGCGGCTGGCGGAATCGAGCAGCCAGGCCAGTGTCATTGTGTCGTGGATCGGCCCGGCCACATCCAGCCCGTGACGGATGCAGACAACCGCGTCGTACTTGGCGTTGTGGGCCACTTTGGGCCGACTAGCATCGGCAAAGAGGGGCGACAGCGCGGTGCGCACCTGTTCCCAGGCCAATTGCGTGCCTTGCCCATGCGCGACGGGAATATACGCGGCCTCGCCTTTGGCCCAGGCCACGCCCAGCCCGACCAGCGCGGCCTGCATGGGGTCGGTGCCGGTCGTCTCCACGTCGAAGCTGATCAGCGGCGCGGCGGACAACTTCGCCACCACTTCCTGTAAGGCAGCCGCGGCGGTGACAGTCAGATAGGGATTCTCCACAGCCGCCGCAGGGGTCGCGCTGCGTGCGGGCGCATCCTCGGCAAAAAGGGACAACTGTCCGCTGTCGTCCTCTTCTTCAACTGTGACCGGCCCTTCGACAAGCTCAGGACGGCGCCCTTCGTCCAGATTGAGTTCCCGGATAAAGCTGCGAAATTCCAATTCCTCAAAGAGACGGCGCAGCCCGGCCCGATCCCAATCCTTCAGCCGGAAGCTCTCCGGGTCGAAAGTCACACCGTCCAGGTCTGTGCCGATGGTGACCAGACGCACGTTACGCCGCACCTGTTCTTCAGCCTCGCGCACGCTCTCCTGGGTTTTCGGCCCGCGCACCGCGTCGATGTGGGCGTAGAGGCCGTCGATGCTGCCGTACTCTTGCAGAAATTTGATGGCGCTCTTTTCGCCCACACCGACGATGCCGGGGATATTATCGGAACTGTCCCCCACCAGCGCCTTCATTTCAATAAACTGGCTGGTGGTCAGGCCATAGCGTTCCTGGATTTCGGCGGGGCCGTAGGGGTCTGTGGTCGGGGTGGGGCCGCCCTTTGTGTAGAGGATGCACACCCGTTCGCTGACCAGTTGGAACATATCCCGGTCGCCGGTGAGGATGTAGACATCTACGCCCTGCTCATCGGCCTGGCGCGCCAGTGTGCCCAGCACGTCATCCGCCTCGAAACCAGCTGCGGTCACAATGGGAATGTTGAAGGCGCGCAGCAGTTCCTCAATGCGTTCCATCTGCGTGCGCATATCGTCGGGCATGCGCTCCCGTGTGGCTTTGTAGTCAGGGAACTCCGCGTGCCGCCAGGTGTCGCCCACATCAAAGGCCACGGCCACGTAATCGGGTGCGTACTCTTTCAGGATACTGAGCAGCTTGCGGGTGAAGCCAAAGATAGCCGTCGTCAATTCGCCCCGCTGAGTCATCAGGGGGGTCTTGACGCCAAAATAGGCCCGGTATGCTTGGGAGTGGCCGTCGATGAGGAGGAGTTTTGGCATAGGATAGTTGTGGATATTAGGTATTGGATATTTGGTATTTCGTAGTCAGGTCGTCACTACCAATATCCAATCTCTAATACCCAATCTCCAATCCCTCTCTTATTCAATCGCCAGCGAACCCGCGTCCACCAGCTTCTGCACCTGGGCGATGTTCAAAATGGAGCGCAAAGTGCGCATACGCCGCCCAATGTCCAGCCGGTAGAGGCCAGTAGGCAGGTCCAGCACGTAGTTCTTCTGGGAACGATTGACCAGAACGATGACGTCTTTGGGGTCGTGGACCCACGTCAGTTGGTCTTGGTTGCTCTTCGCCATGACATTTCTCTCCATTTGAAGAAGTGAACAGTTGTCAGTTATCAGTTATCAGTAAGCGAACGAGCATCAATTGCCCTGAAAAACAGAACATGGATAACAGAATTTACGGATTGGCTCTTTCATCCCTTCGACAAGGTTTCGACAAGCGCAACCTACCAGCTCAGGACACCGCCCCCGTGGCGCTCGACGGTGCATGAAGAACTGCTCACTGATTACTGCCCACTGATTACGCCGCAACGCTGTTCACGAAATATCCAATATCCAATATCAAACACCCAATACCCTTTATTGTACTAACGCCCCTGGCTTTTGACAAGATCGGCGGCGCGAAACCGGGTGGTGCTGCGGCTGCGTTTCTTGCGCCAACGGAGGGATTGGCCGACACCCATACCGACCATCAGCGCAAAGCCGGCCGCGTAGAGTAGCAAAAAGGCAATCGACCACCATTTGCCCTGGGCCGCAGCCAGAAAGACACCGCCCAGAGCGTAGAGAGCCAGCAGCACCTCCCCCCCCACCACCGGGTCCAGCGCCAGGGCATAACTGCTTTCCCGCCAGGAATCGGCCCGATCCTGCACGCGGAATTTGGGCGTGCGCAGAAAGGGGCCGGGACGGTTGGCAAGCCCCTGCCAGACGGCCAGGCTGTTGTTCAGACAAAGACCCATTCCCAACAGCGTGAGCACCGGCAGATAGGCCCAGCGGCGCAACCACAGGCGGCGGGAGAGCCGCCGTTGGGCCACGGCGTAGAGCAGAGGCGGCCCAACCGATGCCAGACTGAGCCAGGCCAGGGGGCCGAAAGGATCGATGTCTAAGAGCAGCAGGGGTGGTATAATGAGCAGCAGGAGCAGGAGCAACGGATGGATCAGATAGTTGCCCAGATGAAAGAGAGCGGCCAGACGGGCCGGCAGCGACCAGCCGCTGCGCCAGACCGCGCCGCCCAGCTTCTTCAGCGTCTGTACACTGCCTTTGGCCCAGCGGAACTGCTGGCGTTTGAAGGCGAGCAATTGGGGCGGAATCTCGGCCGGCGCGACCAGATCGGGTAAGAAGAGGGGACGCCAGCCGGCCAGTTGGGCACGGTAGCTCAGATCCAGGTCTTCACAGAGGGTATCGGCCTGCCAGCCGCCCACCGCCGGGTCTTCGATGCAAGCCCGCCGCCAGACACCGCCGGAGCCGTTGAAACCGAAAGGATAGCCAGCCGCCTGGCGAGCGGTCTGCTCCACCACAAAGTGGCCGTCCAGGGCCAGGGCCTGGCAAGCGGTCAGCACAGAATAGTCCCGGTTCAAATGGCCCCAGCGAGCCTGGACAAAGCCGATCCCGGCCCCTTCTGCGCCCAGAAAATGGGGAATAGCGCGGGCCAGAAAATCGGTCGGCGGTTCGAAATCGGCGTCGAAAATGGCGATGAATTCGCCTGTGGCCGCGGAAAGTGCGTCGTGCAATGCGCCCGCTTTGTAACCCGTGCGCTGGCTACGGTGGAACGATTCGATATTCACGCCACGGCCGCGCCAGAAGTCGACCCGCTGCTGAATGATGGCTGTCGTCAGATCGGTTGAATCGTCCAACACTTGAATTTGCAGACGGTGCAGGGGGTACTCCAGAGCGGCGCAGGCGTCGATCAGGCGGATGACGACGTGACGTTCGTTATACACAGGAAGTTGGACGGTGACAAGAGGCAGTTGCCGTGTGTCAAAACTATTCCCCGGCACAGGCTGCGCAAACCGGCGCAGTTGCAGAGTCAACCAGAGCGCGTGCAGGCCATAGAAACCGAGACCCAGTGCGCCTGCTGCGTATAGAATTTGAAACAGAAGCGCCAACGGCCCAACATTCATACAGTCCCCTTCTCATCGAGACAGGCGTCCGGCGCTGCGTCTGCGCAACGGCAAAATGTGACGACGACTCTACACAAAAATAGACCGACGGAGTGTTCGCCGTCGGCAGTGCCGGAGATCAACTGCCCCAGTATAGCTGAAAGAGAAACGCGCACCAAATCTCGGCTGTCAAACGGGCATACAGTGTCTTTGTTGTTGACGGATAGATTTCGCATATATGGTATACTGATAGTCGATTTGCTGGAAGGATGAAAGTCAAATTGATTGTTACAGTTCTGGCGTTTGTTTCCATTGATGCCACCGATGATTCGAGGGTTCTATGAAATCCGATCACATAACCAGCCCTGGCTCAGACTTTGCGCCTATCGATCGTTCCATTCTCCACATTTTGGAAGAAGACGTGGCAGACAACGATCCCGACATTATGCTGGAATTTATCAATATCTATCTCCATGACAGCGAGGAGCACATTGACGAAATTGCCAAGCAGATGGGGTCAAAGGAGTATCGCAAGATCGAAATCAGCGCCCATTCGCTCAAATCCAGTTCCGCTACCTTCGGCGCAATGGCTCTTTCTGCCCTGAGCGACCAAATCGAACAATTGGCACGCGCCAGGAAAAGTGACGGCATCGCCGAAATTTTGCATTCAGTCCGCGCTGAGTTTGCGCGGGTGAAGGCAGCATTGGTTGTGGAACGGGAAAAATGGACGGAGGCAGCATCCAGATGAGCCACACAGATACCCTTCACCGTCCCCCATTGAACACAGAGACTATCCAGGCTTTCGTCGTCGATGCCTGCGGCGGGGACATGGAAATCGTATTGCAGATGGTTGACTTCTTTCTCAACAGCGCAGCCGGGCTGATGGCGGAAATGGAAAGCAGTTTGGCTGGGGGAAATCTGCCTGTGGTGCGTCGGGCGGCCCACTCGCTCAAATCCAGCAGCCGGATGTTCAGCGCCGACACACTCGCGAATCTCTGTGCCCTTGCCGAAATCAATGTGGAGCAGGATGGCGGGGTTGATGTGGCCGAACTGTTGCCGCAAATTCAAGCCGAGTTGACCTGGCTGGTTGTTGAGTTGCCTGCGACCTGCCGGGGAATGATGGAATAAGGCAAAACAAAGAGCAATCAAAAAGGGGTGAAAACCGGTCTACCGGTTTCCACCCCTTATTTGATTGCAATAGAAATTACGTAGGGGCGCGGCTTTCTGCGCCCATTGTTAGTCGGGGGCAGCAAGCAGCGCCCCTGCGGCTAATCCTGAATCTCCTCGTGTTCCTGTTTGTTCTGTTCGATGATGGCATCGTTCAGATGGCTGGGCACGGGATCGTAGTGGTCAAATTCGATAGAGTAGATGCCACGGCCCTGGGTCATCGAGCGCAAGTCCGTCCCGTAACGCAGAATTTCGGCCAGGGGCACCTGGGCACGCACGATCGTGCGGTTGCCACGCTGCTCCATCCCCTGCACTCGCCCACGACGGGTGTTCAAGTCACCCATTACATCCCCCATATATTCATCAGGCACAGTCACCTGAATATTGTAGATAGGCTCCAGAAGAGCCGGTTTTGCCTCCCGCATCGCCTGTTTGAATCCCTCACGCCCGGCGGTCTGGAAGGCAATGTCTTTGGAATCCACGGGGTGATATTTGCCATCGAAAACAACTGCCTTGACATCGACAATCGGAAAACCGGCCAGCACCCCCTGGTCCAAAACCTGGCGAATGCCCTTCTCAATCGAGGGGATAAAGACGGTAGGAATAGCTCCGCCGAACACTTCGCTGGCATACTCAAAGCCAGCGCCCCGCTCCATCGGTTCCACGCGCAACTGCACATCGGCAAATTGACCCGCACCCCCTGTCTGCTTTTTATGGCGATAGTGGGCGCTGGCCTGGCGGGTAATCGTCTCCTGATAGGAGACTTTGGGCAGAGCGGTTTCGACTTTGACGCCGAATTTTATTTCCAGGCTACGAACCGCGGCGTCGATGTGGGATTCACCCATCCCATGCAGTACATTCTGTTTGGTGGCCGGCACATATTCCACCGATAGGGTGGGGTCTTCCTCGGTCAAGGCGTGCAGACTTTGGCCCATTTTGGCGCTGTCGGCTTTGGTGGCCGGGGAAACCGCCACAGTGTAAAGAGGCGTGGGATAGACAGGCGGCAGCACGACAATGGATATATTCTTGTCGGAGAGCGTATCGGTGGTAAGAACGTCCTCCAATTTTGTAACGACACCGATGTCCCCAGCTGTCAACTCTGCACTATTTTCCAGTTCCTTACCCATTACCGAAAAGAGATTCTGCATCCGCTCCTCTTTGCCCGTGCGAACGTTGCGCAGATGATCATCCTTTTTGAGTGTCCCGGAAAAGACGCGAATATAGTTCATCCGGCCCACATAGCGGTCCACAATTGTCTTGAAAACCAGAGCCGCAACCGGGGCGTCTGCATCACTGGTAAGCGGGTGTGCTTCCCCAGCGTTCGTAGCGGTCGTCTTAACTTCGTTGGGCGCAGGCGCATAGCTGGTCATGGCCCGGATCAGGCTGTAGAGGGCGATATTGCCCGTGGCAGTGCCGCAGAAGACGGGCACGATCTGTCCCCCGCGCACGCCGTCGTGCAGACCCTGGCGCACTTCGTCTTCGGTCAATTCCTCCCCTTCCAGGTATTTCATAATCAGATCGTCATCGGTCTCGGCCGCGGTGTCCACCAGCACCTGGCGAGCCACCTTGACCTGCTCCATCATCCCTGCTGGAATCTCCGCGGGTGTGCCTTCCCGTCCCATATAGGCCCGCATATCCACCAGATTGACGACGCCTTCAAAGGTTTCGGCAGAACCGATGGGGAGTTGGAAGGGCACAATCCTACTGTCAGAAAAGGTCTCTTGCAGGTCGGTCAGCACCCGTTGATAGTTGGCATTCTCCCGGTCCATCTTATTCACAAAGACCAGACGGGGTTTGTTGGCTGTGTTCAGCCGCTCCCAGGCCAACTCTGTCCCTACCTCTACCCCGGCCACCGAATCCACCAGTACCAGCCCGGCCTCGCACACAGAAAGAGCGCTGATTACCTCGCCCATAAAGTCGAGATAGCCTGGCGTGTCCATCAGATTTAATTTGATATCCTTGAAGACGACGGGCACGACAGAAAGGTTGATGGAGATTCCCCGGCGCTGCTCCTCTGCATCCCAGTCCGAGACGGTCGTGCCATCTTCGACC